>JASHTQ010000134.1 GCA_030040475.1 Streptosporangiaceae bacterium | reverse complement strand
ATCGGCATCGGCATCAGAATCGGCATCAGAATCGGCGTCGGCGCCCGAGTCGTCGGCGGAGTCCTCGGTCAGTGAGCGCCCGCCGAGCAGCGGGCCGAACGGCGACGGGGTCCGGGCGGCCAGCGGCACCAGGTACGGGCGGATGCCGAACGGGAACGACAGGTCGAACGAGTGCGCGTCGTAGACCGGGTCGAAGCTGCGCCGGGACAAGAACGCCAGGTACAGCCCGTCGGCGGTGAACACCGGGGAGGTGTCGGAGAACCGGCCGTCGGTCACGTCGACGATCTCGCCGTCGGCGATCCTGGCCATCCGGATCCGGCGCAGCGGCCTGGGCCCGCCCTGGGACCAGGCCAGCCAGGCCGAGTCAGGCGACCAGGAAATCCCGCTGACCGGGCCGTCGTCGGACGTTGCCAGCTCGGTGACCTCCCCGGAGGAGACGTCGACGGCGAGCAGCCTGCCGTCCTGCGCGGCCGCCGCCACCGTCGAGGAGTCCGGCGAGGCCTCCAGGTCCACCACGCTGCCCAGCAGGCCCCCGGCCAGCAGGACGGGATCCGAGGCTTCGGCGACGGTCGCGATCGCCAGGGCGTCGGCGCCGGTGGCGTCGGTGACCCAGACCGCCCGGCCGGGGCCGAGCACCCGCGGCAGCCTGGCCCGCGCGTCCGGGTGCACGTACAGGGCGGGAGCCGGGCCGTCCTTGTGCGTGAGCCAGTGCACGGTGCCGCGCACCTCCACCACGCTGGCCTGGCCGGTCTCGTCGCAGTCCAGGTCGCCGAGGTGATCGGCGGCGGAGATCAGCCGCGGCGCGCGCGCCGCGGCCGGCGAGCTCAAGCTGAGCTCGACCCGGTGCGGCTCGGGCGCGTCAGGCCCTAGGGCGGCACTGTCCAGCATCCAGATCTCGCCCGCGACGTGGTAGACGATCCTGGTGCCGTCGGTGGCCGGGTTCCTGGCGTAGAAGCCGTCGTGGTCGGTATGCCTGGACAGGTCGCTGCCATCGAGCGCGCAGGAGTAGATGTTGCCCGTGCCCTCGAAGTCGGACACGAAGAAAACCCGCCCGCCGATCAGCATCGGGCTGCCGAACTGCCCCTCCACGTCGGCCAGGATCCGGGTGAACAGCGGGTCGGCGCCTGTGGAGGTCCACAGCTTGCCGGCCCTGCCGCCCCGGTAGCGCTTCCAGAACGCGGGCTCGCCGCCCACGCTCCCGGTGAGCAGCACGGTGCCCCCGGCCTCCAGCGCCACGTCGTTGACCGGGCCGAACGGCAGCAGCCTCGGCGCGCCCTCGGCCGGGACGACGAACTCCCTGCGGTATTTGACCGCGGGCTGTCCCGCGGCGGTGTTGGCGAGGACCTCACCGTCGGCGGTCCACCCGGTCACCCGGGTCATCGGATCGCCCCAGAAGGTCAGCCTGGTCGCGGCGCTGCCCTCGGCGTCGGCCAGGTAGACCTCGGGGTTGCCGTCCCGGCAGCTGGCCCAGGCGAGCTGCGTCCCGTCACGGGAGAACCGGGGGTAGCTGACCGGCACGTCGTCGGAGGAGAACCGGGTCGCGCGGCCGCCGGCCGCCGGGGCCAGCCAGACGTCGTGCCCGGCGACGAAGGCCAGCAGGTCGCCGTGGACATGCGGATAGCGCAGGTAACCGCCGGACGTCATGCCGCGCCCCGTGGCCCGCGAGGCGTGCGGGGCGGGAGCGGCGGGCGGATCTTGGACGGGCCGGTCGACGGATCCGGCGGGGCCGCGGGAGGCTGCTTGTCCAGCGTCTCGAGCGCCAGCTGCACGGCGGTCTCCAGCTGGGCGTCACGGCCGGCGGCCCAGTCGTCGGGGGTGTTCAGCACCTCGACGTCCGGGTCGACGCCGTAGTTCTCCACGCTCCAGCCGTACTCGTCGAACCAGAACGCGTACCTGGGCACGGTGATGTGGGTGCCGTCGACCAGTTCGTGGCCGGGAATCCCGTCGATGCCGATCACGCCGCCCCAGGTGCGGGTGCCGACGACCGGGCCGAGGCCGAGCAGCCGGATCGCCGCGGTGACGATGTCGCCGTCGGAGCCCGCGAACTCGTCCGCCAGCGTGACCACGGGTCCGCGCCGCCCCTCCTCCGGGTACGGCACGGGCTGCATGCCGCGGCCGTTGTCCCAGCCGATGACGCGGCGGGCCAGCTTCTCCACCACCAGCTGCGAGGTGTGCCCGCCGGCGTTCGCGCGCACGTCCATGATCAGCGCGTCGAAGCGCATCTCGGTGCGCAGGTCGCGGTGGAAGTGCGCCCAGCCCTCCCCCATCATGTCCGGGACGTGCAGGTAGCCCAGGCGCCCTTCGCTCAGCTCGCGGACCAGCCGGCGCCGGCTGGCCACCCAGTCCTGGTAGCGCAGCCGCCGCTCGCTGCGCAGCGGCACCACGACCACCTCGCGGGACGACCCGTTCGCCGACGGCCGGATCGTCAGCTCCACCGGCTTGCCCGCCGTGCCGGCCAGCAGCGGCCACGGGCCGCGCACCGGGTCGACCGACCGCCCGTCCACCGCGATCAGCTCGTCGCCCGGACGCACGCCGACGCCCGGCGCGGTGAACGGCGAGCGCGCCCGCGGGTCGGACGACTCGCCTGGCAGCACCCGGTCCACCAGCCAGTGCCCGGCGCCGTCACGCGAGATGTCCGCGCCGAGCTGGCCCACCGCCGCCGGGCCGGCGGGCGACGGGCGGAAGTCGCCGCCCGCCTTGATCACGTAGGCGTGCGAGGTGCCGAGCTCGCCGAACACCTCCCACAGCAGGTCGGCGAAGTCGTCCGCGCCGCGGATCCGGTCCAGCAGCGGGCGGTAGGCATCGAGCACGCCGTCCCAGTCCACGCTGGACATGTCCGCGGCCCAGAAGTCGCGGCGGATCAGCCGTCCTGCCTCGGCATAGGCGTGCCGCCACAGCGCGGCCGGGTCGGCCTGGAACCTGGCCCGCGACAGGTCCACGATCACCGTGTCCTCGCTGCGGTGATCCTCCTTGCGTTCGGACGGCACGACGCGCAGCTGTTCGTGGTCCCTGATGACCAGGCGCGTTCCGTCCCCGCTGACCTCGAACCAGTCCAGCTCGCCGGCCAGCACGGTGACCTCGCGCTGGCGCAGGTCGAACCGCTCGAGCGACGGCCGGGGCGCCTCGTCGTCGACGTCCGCGGCGCTCTCGCCGAGCACGCCGGTCAGCGGCTCGCGCAGCCAGGCCAGCCCGCCCTTGACCGCGCGCAGGCCCGAGTACCTGCCCTCGGGCACCGGAACGCCCACCACCCGCTCGGCCAGGCCGTCCGCGTCGAGAGTTACCACCGCCCGTTCGGCTGAATCTGTTTTATCTTTTTCCCCGGCAGCGGGGTCCTTGCTCACCGGACGGCCGCCGGGCAGGGGGCCGAACGGCGAGGGGGTCTGCGCCCCGAGCGGCACCAGGTACGGGCGGCTGCCGAACGGGAACGACAGGTCGAACGTCTGCGCGTCGTAGACCGGGTCGAAGCTGCGCCGGGACAAGAACGCCAGGTGCAACCCGTCGGCGGTGAACACGGGCGCGGTGTCGGAGAACCGGCCGTCGGTCACGTCGACGATCTCGCCGTCGGCGATCCTGGCCACCCGGATCCGCCGCAGCGGCTGCGGGCCGGGCTGGGACCAGGCCAGCCAGGCCGAGTCCGGGGACCAGGACAGGCCGTCGACCGGGCCGTCGTCGGCGGCCGCCAGCTCGGTGACCCGGCCGGATGCGACGTCGACGGCGAACAGCCTGCCGTCCTGCGCGGCCGCCGCGACCGTCGCGCCGTCCGGCGAGGCCGCCAGGTCGATCACGCTGCCGAGCATGCCCTCGGCCAGGAGCCCGGCGGGTCCTGGCTCGCCGCTGGTTGCGCTGACCTGCAGCGTGTCGGTCCCCGGGGCGTCGGTGACCCACACCGCCCGGCCGGAACCGAGCACCCGCGGCAGCCTGGCCCGGGAATCGGGGTCCACGTGCAGCGCACGGGCCGGGCCGTCCCTGTGCGTCAGCCAGTGCACGGTGCCGCGCACCTCCACCACGCTGGCCTGGCCGGTCTGGTCACAGTCCAGGTCACCGAGGTGATCGGCGGCGGAGATCAGCCGCGGCGCCCGCGCGGCGGCCGGCGAGCCCAGGGTGAGCTCGATCTTGCGCGCCTGCGCGTCTGGCGAGTCGAGGACCCAGATGTCGCCGGCCACGTGGTAGACGATCCTGGTGCCGTCGGTGGCCGGGTTCCTGGCGTAGAAGCCGTCGTGGTCGGTATGCCTGGACAGGTCGCTGCCGTCGAGCGCGCAGGAGTAGATGTTGCCCGTGCCCTCGAAGTCGGACACGAAGAAAACCCGCCCGCCGATCAGCATCGGGCTGCCGAACTGCCCCCTCACGTCGGCCAGGATCCGGGTGAACAGCGGGTCGGCGCCTGTGGAGGTCCACAGCTTGCCCGCGGTGCCGCCGCGGTAGCGCTTCCAGCCCGCCATGTCGCTGCTGCCCATCCGCCCGGTGAGCAGCGCGGTCGCGGACCCGGATTCGGCCAGGGATTCGGCCAGGGATTCGGTCAGCGCCAGGTCGACCACCGGGCCGTACGGCAGGCGCCGGGGCGGCGCGTCGCGGGCAATCGCGTAGGCCCACTTGAAGACCGATTCCGGCTGCCCGGCGGCGGTGACCGCGAGCACCTCGCCGTCGGCCGTCCAGCCGGTGACCCGGGTCTGCGGGTCGCCCCAGTAGCTGAGCCTGGTCGCGGCGCTTCCCTCGGTGTCGGCCGCGTACACCTCGGCGTTGCCGTCCCGCCAGCTTGTCCAGGCGATCTGGGTCCCGTCACGGGCGAACCTGGGGTAGCTGACCTGCGAGCCGTCGGAGGAAAGCCGCCACGCGCGGCCGCCGGCCGCGGGCGCCAGCCAGATGTCGTCTTCGGCCGCGAACGTGAGGAGGTCGCCGTTGATGTGTGGATAGCGAAGGTAGCCAGGAGAAGTCACGCGGTTCATCCTACGTTCTGGGTGTTCGGCTACCGGCGCGGCTAAGTCGCAGGCGGATTAGCCCTCTGCTTACAGCCAGCCACGCTCCGAGGCGATGCGCTGCGCCTCCGCGCGATTGCGGGCGCCGGTCTTCTGGATGCACGCGGACAGGTAGTTCCGCACCGTGCCCTCGGACAGGTAGAGCCGGCCCGCGATCTCGGCGATCGTTCCGCCGTCAGCGGAGGCCTCCAGCACGTCGCGCTCGCGCGGGGTGAGCGGGTTGAGGCCGTCGGCAAGCGCGGCAGCGGCCAGGTCCGGGTCGATGACGCGCTCGCCGGCCAGCACCCGGCGGATGGTCTGCGTCAGCTTGTCGGCCGGGGAGTCCTTGACCAGGAACGCGGACACGCCGGATTCCATCGCGCGGCGCAGGAAGCCGGGCCGGCCGAACGTGGTCAGGATGACGATCTTGGTGCCGGGGTGGTTCTTCTTGAGCTCGGCGGCGGCGGCGAGGCCGTCCATGCCCGGCATCTCGATGTCGAGCAGCGCCACGTCGGGATCGGTGTCGCGGGCGGCCTTCGCGACCTCGTCGCCGCGGCCGACCTGGGCCACCACCTCGATGTCGTCCTCGAACGAGAGCAGCGCGGCCAGCGCCTCCCTGATCATCGCCTGGTCCTCGGCGAGCAGCACCCTGATCACGTCAGCACGGTAGCGCGATCGGGACGCGTCACGGCCGGCACCGTGGCGACCAGCCGGAAACCGTGGCCGGCGGTCCTGGAGCCGAGCTGGAGCCTGCCGCCGACCGCGTCGAGCCGTTCGGACATCCCGCGCAGGCCGCTGCCCCCTGGTGAGGCCGGGTCGACGGCTGCCACGGAGTCCCCCCAGGCGTCCCCGTGCTGCGGGACGAAGCCGCGGCCGTCGTCGGCTACCTCGAGGGAGAGCTCGGCGCCGTGCTCGGTGAGGCCGATGCGGCAGTGGCGGGCGCCGGAGTGGCGGATCACGTTCGTCACCGACTCGCGCAGGCACCAGGCCAGCGCCGCCTCGGCGTCGGCGTCGAACGTGCCGGACAGCATGGTCAGCCCCGGGTCGTCGTCCATTTCGATCCCGGCCGCCTCGAGCGCGGTGCGCGCCGTGATGATCTCGACCGCGAGCGTCGGCCTGCGGTAGCCGCTGACCGCCTCCCTGATGTCGTGCAGCGTCTGGCGGCTGACCCGCGCCACCTCGGTGACCTGCTCGACGGCGCGATCCCGGTCTGCGCTGTCGGGCAGCCGACCCAGGATCTTCGCGGCAAGCTCGGACTTGAGCGTGATCATCGACAGCGACTGGCCGGTGAGGTCGTGCATGTCCCTGGCCAGCCGCAGCCGCTCCTCGCTCGCGGCCAGCTTCGCCACGGTCTCCCGGGCCTGGGACAGCTCCCTGTTCAGCTCGACCTGCCTGCGGAACCCGATCATGGCCAGACCGACAAGCGCGGTGGGCTCCAGGTCGATGAGGAAATTGTCCATGGTGCTGTGGCCGATATAGCTGAACAGAGCGTAGGCCGCGGTGACGCCGAGCACCACCCGCAGCGCCCGCCCGGGCTCGGGTACGACCAGCGGGACCGCGGCCGACACGTAGATGAACAGCCCCGCGGCACCGCCGCCGCCGTAGCAGAGCGAGCCGACCACGGCCAGCACCGCCAGCCCCGCGAGCAGCAGGTAGCCACGATCGCCCGGTACGTCCCACCGGTACATCACCATCACGTACAGGACGCAGAACGCGGCGAAGATCACCAGTGCCCCGGCGGTGTACAGCGGGCTGTGGTGATGCCCGAACGCCGAGGAAATCGGCTGCACGAGGTAGACGAGCCAGATGCCGGAGAACAGGGCACGCCACCACCGGCCGCGGCGGAACGGCCCGATGCCGACGTTCCGCCCGTCGGCGTCGTCCTGGACGGCCATCGCGCGGTCACCTCCTGCCTCTTTATTACGCTACGCCGGCGGGGCGGCGGAGCCCCCGCGGCACCGCCGCCCCGGCGGCTCCTCAGACTGTCTCGGCCGAGGCGCGGACCGCCACGGTGGCCAGCCCCACGAAGATCCCCAGCCAGATCACCAGGCCCAGCGGGTAGCCGAACGGCACCGAGATGCCTCCCATCACGTCGGTCCCGATCCTCACCGCCTCGTAGGTGGGCGTGACCTGGCCGATCCTGCCGAGGGCGCCGTTCAGCGGGAACCACACGCCGCCGAGGACGGCGAAGACGAAGTACAGCATGATGGTGACCGGCTGCACCTGGTCGGGCGCGAACCGGTAGCCGATGGCCACGGCCAGCGCCGCGAAGATGGTGGAGCCGAACCAGAGCGTCACCCCGATGGCCGGCCATTCCCAGCCGGGCAGGTGCACGTCGCCGTAGAAGTGGCCGAGCAGCATGACGATGATGATCGACGTCCCCGTGGTGACCAGCGCGACGAGTATCTTGGCGATCACGTAGGCGTTGGCCGGCAGCGGGGTCAGCCGCAGCTGGCGGATCCAGCCTTCCTTCTTCTCCTGCGCGATGCGCTGCGCGTTGCCGGTCAGCGCGCCGGCGAAGGCGCCGAACGTGGCCATCGAGACCATGTAGTACGCGCCCCAGTTCACGCCGTAGGCGGTGGCCTTCACCTGCTTCCCGACCAGCAGGTACAGGACGACAGGGAAGGCGATGGTGAGCACGAAGTAACGCCTGTTGCGGAAGACCCGCCGCAGCTCGGCTTGGGTCAGGGCCAGTATGCCTGCCATGTCAGTTCGTCTCCTCTGCGTCGGCCTGCGCTTGCGCCTCTGCTCGTACGGTTCCGCTGGTCCGGTCGTCTTCGGCGGTGATCGCCAGGAAGGCCTGCTCGAGGCCGAGGCTGCTGACCTCGATCTCGCGCGGGCGGTAGCCGGCGTCAAGCACGGCGTACAGCGTGGCGTCGGAGTCCATCGACTGGATCTGCACGAAGTCGTGCCTGACCTCCAGGTTGACCAGGCCGGGCAGGCCGAGCAGGAACGGCTCGTCCACCTTGTCCAGCCGGAACGAGAGCCGCTTGGCGCCGGCCCGTTCCTTGATCTCGGCCGGGGTGCCGTCGGCCAGCAGCCGGCCCCGGTTGATGACCAGGATCCGGTCCGCGGCCTGGTCGGCTTCTTCCAGGTAGTGGGTGGCGAACAGCAGCGTGCGCCCCGCGGCGACCTCTTCCTTCATGCTGTTCCAGAAGAGCCGGCGGGTTTCCACGTCCATGGCCGCGGTCGGCTCGTCCAGCACGATCAGCTCGGACTTGCCGCAGATGGCCAGCGCGAACCTGACCCGCTGGGTCTGGCCGCCGGATAGCCGGTCCACCCGCTGGTCGGCGAACTGCTCGATGCCGGCCCGCTTGAGCGTGGTCTGCACCGGTTCGGGATTGGGGTGCAGCTTCGTCACCAGCGTCACGAGTTCGCGCACCGTCACCTCGGGCATCAGCCCGCCGGACTGGAGCATGGCGCCCACCCGGCCCGACTTCACCGCGTGGTACGGGTCTTCGCCGAACATGGTGATCTTCCCGCCGGTGGGCTTGCGCAGCGCGAGGAGCATGTCGAGCGAGGTGGACTTGCCCGCGCCGTTCGGTCCAAGCAGCGCGACGGTCTCGCCCTGGCGCAGGTCCAGGGTCAGGCCGTCGACCGCCTTCAGGCTCCCGTAGTGCTTGGATACGTTCTCGAACGAGACAACGGGAGCGTGGCTGCTGGCGCTCCCCGTTGCGGTACTGCGGGCGCTTCCTGTCGCCGTACCGTAGCTCATCTGATTCCCCTGTCTTCAGGTCTTGCTGCCTCGGGTCCAATACCACCACCGACCGGGTCCCTGGAGGTAGTGCAGTACCTCAGCCGCCGGCCATGACATGCGTCATCGGTGCGCCCGTGACAGGGTGCGCTGCCTGCGGTTTCGGCCGGGGGTTAGCGGCCGGCGGCGTAGCCCTGCATGCCGCGGGGGTTGGCGGCGGCGCGCAGGATGCCGTCCCGGCGCGACACCGCGCTGACCCGGCCCAGCGACCAGGCCGGGCGGAGGTTTACCAGGTGGCCGCGGCGGCGCAGGTGCTCGATCACGGCCGGATCGATGCGCGACTCCGCGTCCAGCGCGCGCGGCTGCGACTGGCGCGGGTAGAACGACGACGGCATGTGCGCGGAGTGGAACGCCGTGAAGTCGATCGCCTGCTGCAGGTTCATGCCGAACACCGCGTGGTTGAGGAAGAACAGCAGCGACCACTGGTCCTGCTGGTCGCCGCCCGGCGTGCCGAAGGCGAGATAGGGCTCGCCGTCCCGCAGCGCCAGGCTGGGCGTGAGCGTGGTGCGCGGCCGCTTGCCAGGCGCGAGCGTGGCGGGCAGCCCGGGGGTGAGCGTGAACATCTGCGCGCGGGTGCCGAGGCAGAAGCCAAGCCCGGGGATGACCGGCGACGACTGCAGCCAGCCGCCGCTCGGGGTGGCGGACACCATGTTGCCGAACCGGTCGGCCACGTCGAGATGACAGGTGTCGCCGGGGCCGCCGGTGCGCATGGTCGGCTCGCCCGTGCCCGGGTCCAGGCCCTGCATCGGGTCCACGCCCGTGCTCGCCGCGCCTTCATTTAGGCCGAACGAGGCCGTGGCGAATGCTGGCAGGACGGGCTGCCTGCCATCCGGGGCACCAGGAAGAAGGTCCGGCGACGCCTGGCCGCCGACGAGCTTGCGCCGCTGGTCGGCGTAGCCGGCCGACAGCAGCGTCCCGACCGGCACATCGGTGAAGTCGGGGTCGCCGTACCAGGCCTCGCGGTCGGCGAAGGCGAGCTTGGCGCATTCCACGACCGTATGGATATAGTCCGCGCTGCCCGGTCCCATGGCGTCGATATCGAAGCCGGCCAGCAGCGCGAGCTGCTGTGCGAACACCGGGCCCTGGCCCCATGGCCGGGTCTTGCACACGGTCAGGCCCGCGAAGTCGAAGGTCAGCGGCTCCTCCCGCCGGGGGCGCCAGCCGGCCATGTCGCCGGGGGACAGCAGGCCGCGGTGCGGCTCGCCGGTGACGTCCATGACGACGGCCCCGGCCAGGTAGGCGCCGATGGCCTCGGCCACGAAGCCCTCGTAGTAGGCCCGGCCGGCCGCCTCGATCTGCTCGTCGCGATCGGCGCTTGACTTCTCCGCCTCGTGCAGGATGCGCTGGTAGGTGGCGGCCAGCGCGGAGTTGGCGAACAGCGAGCCCGGCGCGGGAACCCGCCCGCCCGGCAGGTAGACCTCCGCCGAGCTCGGCCAGTGCTCGCGGAACAGGTCGGCCACGCTGGCGATGCCCCAGCTGATCGCGGGCACCAGCGGATAGCCCCCGGACGCGTAGCCGATCGCGTAGCCCATCACGTCCCGCAGCCGGAGCGTGCCGTGCTCCCTCAGCAGCTGCAGCCACGCGCCGAACGCGCCGGGCACGCACGCGGCGAGCAGGCCGCTGCCCGGCACGAGATCGAGCCCGGCGAACGCGTCCAGGGTGGCCGCCGCGGGCGCGGTGCCCTGGCCGCACAGCACGAACGTCTCGCCGCTCGCGGCGTCATGGGCGATCACCGGGACCTCGCCGCCCAGGCCGTTCAGGTGCGGCTCGACGACCTGGAGCACGAGCCCGGCGGCGACGGCCGCGTCGAACGCGTTGCCGCCCTGCTCGAGCACCGACATGCCCGCCGCCGAGGCGAGCCAGTGGGTCGAGGCCACCATGCCGAACGTGCCCGCCAGTTCGGGCCTGGTCGTGAACTCAGGGAAATCGCCCATGGCCCGATCCTCTCATCAGCCGGCTGGCCGGCGGTGCGCCGGATCCGCGTGCATGGTGACGGGGATCGCGGGCATACTTGGTTACTCATTGCTACTTAACGGCGACAGTGAGGTGACCAGGTCATGTTCACGATTAGCCCGGCCACGGTCAGGCGAGGCCGCGCGCTCGCGGCCGCGGTAGCCGCCGGCGGCCTGCTCGCGGGCTGCGGTACGGTCACGGTGGGCAGCTCGGCCGCCACCACGGGCAGCACCACGGGCAGCACCGCGGGCAGCATCGCGGGCACGCCGCATGCGGGCCTGACCGCCTGCGAGACGGCGTCACTGACGGTGACCGTTGACGCCGGTCAGGCCAGCGCGCTGGCGGGCAGCACGTACTACCCGGTCGACTTCACCAACACCTCGAAGACGGCCTGCGGGATGTCCGGCTTCCCCGGCGTGTCCTTCGTCAGCGCCGACGGCAGCTCCGGCCGCCAGATCGGGGCGGCGGCGCAGCAGAATCCGGCGTACTCCACGCTCGCGGTCAGGGTCCCGGCGGGCGGCACCGCCCATGCCTGGCTGCAGGTGGCGGTGGCAAGCAACTACCCGGCGTCGGCCTGCAAGCCGGTGAGCGCGCATTGGCTGCGGATCACCGCGCCGCAGGCGACCGGGGCGGGGTACGTGAGCTTCTCCTCCGGCGCGTGTGCCTCGGCGGCGACTCCGCTGCTGATCATCATGCCCGTCCGCGCGGGCAAGGCGGTCCAGGGGACGACGCCCTGAGATACGCGCCCCGAGGAACGAGTAGCGTCTGCCCCATGGACCTTTCTCCCCGGGTGCGTTCGGTCTGCGACTTGGATGTCGCCGAGATGCGCGAGTACAGCGGCAGGCACGAATACGACGGCCGGCCGCAGGATCTCTCACCGGCCGGCGTCCGCGCCGGGCTCGCCCGGCTGGCGGCCGCGCGGGCAGCCGGCGAGCGGGTTGCCGACCCGCACGACGAGGCTCAGCTGGCGGCGGCCGAGGACCTGATGCGGATCAGCTTCGCCGAGCTCGAGCTGTACCGCCGCAACCCGCTGCCGCATCTGGCCGAGCTCGACCTGGCCTGCTACGACAAGGATTACGCGCCGGCCGAGAAACGGGACGCCGCGCGCGCCGAGCACCTGGCCGCGTGGCCGCGGGTCATCGACGCGGCGGTCGAGTCGCTCGACCGGGTCAGCGCGCCGGTCGCGGAGGCGCTGCTCGGCGCCGTCCGGGGACTGGCCGCTGGCCTGCACCCCGGGCCGGGCGCGGACGCT
>JASHTQ010000133.1 GCA_030040475.1 Streptosporangiaceae bacterium | reverse complement strand
CTCCGGTGGGTACGGGTACGGCGGCACCGGCGGGTCGGCGCCGTCCGGCTGGGCCGAGACGAGCGGCGGCGGCGGCGGGGGCGGCGGCTACTACGGCGGCGGCGGAGGCGGCGGGGAAGCCACCGGCAGTTGCCCCGGCCAGCCCGCCCAGGGCGGCGGGGGCGGCGGGGGCGGCGGCTCCAGCTACACCGGCGGCGTGGCCGGGGCGGTCGTCACCGACGGAGTGGCCGCGCCCGACGACGCCCCGGACGGGGAGGTGATCATCACCTACTCCGTCGTGCCGCCGCTGGAGGTGACGACGACGAGCCTGCCCGCGGCGACCGGCGGCTCTGCCTACAGCGCGACGCTGGCGGCGACCGGCGGGGTGACCCCGTACACCTGGTCGGTGACGGCCGGGTCGCTGCCGCCCGGGCTGAGCCTGGACGCTTCGACCGGGGTGATCTCCGGGACCCCGGACGTGGCCGGCACGTACGGCTTCACGGTGACGGTGACCGACTCGGAGAGCCCGGCGATGACGGCCAGCAAGGCGCTGTCGATCTCGGTGAGCGGGCCGGTGATCGCCGCGCTGCGGCCCGATAGCGGCCCGACGTACGGGGACACCCCGGTGGTGATCACGGGCACCGGCCTGTCCTGCGCGGCTGGTGTGCGGGGGTGCCGGGTGACGGTGACGTTCGGCGGCCACCAGGGGGTGGTGATCCTGGCGAGCGCGACGCAGATCGAGGTGGTGTCCCCGGCCGGGTCCGGGACGGTGACGGTGACGGTCACCGTGGGCGGGGTGTCCAGCCAGGCCACCGCGGCCGGCCGGTTCACCTACGTCAGCCCGCTGTTCTTCCTGTTCGGCGGTTTGTGACCGTGTGGTGACGGGCGATGTGCTGTACCGCGGCGCGGCGCTGGCCGACGGCCGGGGCCCTGAGTTGTCGGTCGGGATCAGCGTGCTGGTCACCGACGGCCGGATCGCCTGGATCCGCCCGGCGTCCGACGAGGGGCCGCTGCCCGGCGATTGCGAGGTCGTGGACGCGGGCGGGACGACGATCGTGCCCGGCCTGGTCGACGGGCACAGTCACCTGACGCTGCCCGGCGGCTCGCACTGGATCGACCGGGGCAGCGACCCGACCGAGCGCCTGCTGGCGGTGGCCGAGGACAACGGCGAGCTGCTGTGGCGGTCGGGGGTGCGCTGGGCCAGGGACGTCGGGTCGCCGCGGCGGCCGGACGGCGACGGCGGGATCGAGCGGGCGCTGGCGATCGGCATCAGGGACCGCTGGCGCGGCCGCCCGGACCGGCCCTACGTGCGCGCCGCCGGGACCTGGATCACCACCCGCGGCCTGCTCCCCCCGGGCCTGTCGGTGGAGGCCGGCGACGCCGACGAGCTGCTCGGCGCCGCGCTGGCCCAGCTCGACGACGGCGCGGACTTTGTCAAGCTCTACCTGGACGGCCCCGATCCCGCGACGCCGCCGTTCAGCGCCGGCGAGGTGGCGCGGGTGGTCGCGGCGGTCCACGCCCGCGGCGCCAAGGTCACCGCGCACGCCACCCGGCTGCCCGGAACCAGGGCGTGCGCGTTCGGCGGCGTCGACTCGATCGAGCACGGCTTCGAGCTCGACGCCGACGTGGCCGGCGAGATGGCCACCCGCGGCTGCGCGCTGGTGACCACGATGACCGTGCTGAAGTCCTGGCTGACGTTCTCGACCACGACCACGATGCCGAGGTTCACGCAGGGCAAGGCGCAGATCGTCGAGACCCTGCAGACCGCCATGGCCAGCGCCCGGCTGGCCCACCAGGCCGGCGTGCCCATCGTCGGCGGCACCGACTTCGGCGGCGGCTCGTCGCGCGCCAACCAGCTCCCCTGGGAAGTCGAGTGCCTGGTCCAGGCGGGCCTGGAGCCCTGGCAGGCGCTGGCCAGCGTCACCTGGCGCGGCGGCGCCCTGCTCGGCGAGCCGGACGCCGGCGTCATCCGCGCGGGCGGCCCCGCCGACTTCTCCCTCATCCACGGCGACCCCCTCTCCGACCCCACCGCCCTCTGGCGAGTCTGGCGCGTTGCCTAGGCTCCGGATCCGGGATCAACGATTGACCGCCCTAACGCCGAGATTGGGGTCGTCGCCCTGGTCTGGAGGACGATGTGTAATCGGGGTGCGCCGCTCCCCTTGGCGCCGCTCGGCCGGACGTATCGACACCCAGGCTGCTGCGCTGCCTCAGCGGTGAGCGAAGGCAGCGGGGCGCCCCGTTGTGCGGGCGGATCCGGAGGTGACAAACCTCGTTATCACCCTTGATGGCCGGGGACAGCCGCTCGTCATACCGGCGCTGGCCGTCACTGCCGCGTCGAGCGATACCCGGACGGAGGATGGGACATTGCCCTGCGAGGTCTCGAGAGGCTGGAGAACAGCATCTTCGCGGCCCTTCGGGACGCCGAGCAGGCCACGAAGCTTGCCGATGTCATCGCCAAGACAGGGCTCGACATGGGTGACGCCCACGTTGCTGCCGCAGCAGATGTCTCGGTCTGCCCGATCCTTACCCTGGACGCCGCAAAATGGAGGGAGCATGCGGGGGACCTCGACGAGCCTCTGCACATCATCGAGATCGCCGATCCAGATGAGAACGGCAGCTCGTCAGAGTAACCACGGGGTCGTAGGGATGACCTTCGTGAGCCTAGCCCGCTGCCGCGCGAGCGGCAATTCGTCGTTACCTCGTCTTGACGCGATTGCCGTGTTGCGCCTCTGGTGTCACATTTGCGGACAGGTGTAGGCTTTCCCCGATTTGTCGCCAGAAGTAATCGGCGCAGTCGGCAGGGGGGCGTGGTACCGCGGTTGTTCCCGTTCGCCTCCCCTGCGGCTTGGGCCTCGTTGCCGTTCCGGAGGAGAGCGCCGCCATGCGCAGGTTGTCCCTGTCCCGTCTCCCCCTGCTCGCCGTGGCCGTGATCCTGGGCGCGGTTGGCGTGGCAGCGGCCGCCGTCCCGGCCGACGCGGCGCTGCCGTCGGGCTGCTCGCAGTCCGGCGCTACGATCACCTGCACGTTCTCCTACACCGGGACCGCGCAGACCTTCACCGTCCCCGCCAGTGTGCTGTCGGTCCGCATTGACGCGCGGGGCGCGGCGGGCGGCTCTTCCGGTTCGGGTATCGCCGGTGGCCTGGGGGCCCGGGTGCAGGGCACGCTGGCGGTGACACCCGGCGAGACGTTGCAGGTCAACGTCGGCGGTCAGGGCGGCGGCGGGCTGTGTTCCGCCAGCCCGCCCGGTGAGGCAGGCGGCTGGAACGGCGGCGGCTCCGGAGGCGACGGCCAATCCTGCGGAGATGGTGTCGCCGGGGGCGGTGGCGGGGCCTCCGATGTCCGTGACGGCTCCGGCGCGCTGGCCGACCGGCTGCTCGTCGCCGCCGGCGGTGGCGGCAGCGGCGGCACCGCGAACGGAGGAGACGGCCTGGCTGGCGGGCCGGGGGGCCCGAGCGCCGGGGCCGGGTCGGCCGGTACCGGGGATAGCGACGGACCCGACGGCGGTGGCGGGGGTCTGGCGGGCGGTAGCGCCGGCGGCGGCAC
>JASHTQ010000132.1 GCA_030040475.1 Streptosporangiaceae bacterium | reverse complement strand
CTCGGCCAACCGCCCGGCCCCGGTCCCGGCCATGGAAGCGCGCCCGCGCCCCGAACCCGGCGGTCACCGACGCCGCGGCGCGGGCGAGGCGAGAACCCGCGCCGCCGCCCGCCCGTCCTGGCTCGCCTACCTGCTCGTGCTCGCGGGCATCGTGGCCGGGATGGTCATCGCGTCGTACTCGTCGCGGGACGCGCTTACCGGCATCGCGGTGATCGCCGGCGCGCTGCTCGCCGCCGCCCTCGCGAGGCTGGTGCTGCCGCCACGGTACGCGGGTCCGCTGCGGGTCAGGAGTAAGACCTGGGACGTGCTGGCGCTCGCGGTGCTCGGCGGGAGCGTGCTGGCCATCGTGCTGACGCTGCCATAAGCAGCGGTGAATAAGGAGAATCGGAGAAACATGTCCAAGATCAAGGTAGTGAACCCCGTCGTGGAACTCGACGGCGACGAGATGACCCGGATCATCTGGCAGAACATCAAGGACAGCCTGATACTGCCCTACCTCGATATCGCGCTCGACTACTACGACCTTTCGATCCAGCACCGCGACGCGACCGACGACCAGGTGACGATCGACGCCGCGCACGCCATCCAGCGCCACGGCGTCGGCGTCAAGTGCGCCACGATCACGCCGGACGAGGCCCGGGTCGCCGAGTTCGGGCTGAAGAGGATGTGGCGTTCGCCGAACGGCACGATCCGCAACATCCTCGGCGGCGTCATCTTCCGCGAGCCGATCGTGGTCTCCACGATCCCGCGGCTGGTACCGAGCTGGACCAAGCCGATCATCATCGGCAGGCACGCGCACGCCGACCAGTACAAGGCGTCGGACTTCGTGGTGCCAGGCCCCGGCACGGTGACGATCACGTACACCCCCGAAGGCGACGGGAACCAGCCGATCGAAATGGAAGTCGCGCGTTTCACCGGCGGCGGCATCGCCATGGCCATGTACAATTTCGACGACTCGATCCGTGATTTCGCCCGGGCCACGATGCGCTATGCGCTTGACCGCAGGTTCCCGCTGTACCTGTCCACCAAGAACACCATTCTCAAGGCCTACGACGGCCGTTTCAAGGACATTTTCGCGGAGATCTTCGAGTCCGAATTCAAGGCAGAATTCGAGGCCGCGGGCATTACCTATGAGCACCGCCTGATCGACGACATGGTGGCGCAGGTGCTCAAGTGGGAGGGCGGCATCGTCTGGGCCTGCAAGAACTACGACGGCGACGTGCAGTCCGACGTGGTCGCCCAGGGTTACGGCTCGCTCGGCCTGATGACCAGCGTGCTGATGACGCCGGACGGCCGCACGGTGGAGGCCGAGGCCGCGCACGGCACGGTGACCAGGCATTATCGGCAGTACCAGCAGGGCAAGCCCACCTCGACCAACCCGGTCGCCTCGATCTTCGCCTGGACCCGCGGCCTGGCCCACCGCGGCAAGCTCGACGGGACCCCCGAGGTCACCCGCTTCGCCCGCAGGATCGAGGAGGTCTGCGTGCAGACCATCGAGGGCGGCGAGATGACCAAGGACCTGGCCCTTCTCGTCGGGCCCGACACGCCGTTCCTCAACACCGAGGACTTCCTCGCCGCGCTGGATGCGAACCTGCGCAAGGCGATGAACTCCTAAAAAATCAAAATCTTTATTCCGAACGATTAGTGGTATCTCTCCCGCATTCCTGACACGTGGAATCCGGGACTTAAAAAGGAGTTCGCCGATATGGCACGCAGTGCTAGCCAGGGGGGTCTGCCCCCGCTACCCCCCCGCAGGGGCAAGGTAACCGTCGTCGGTGCCGGGTTCTACGGCTCGACCACCGCGCAGCGGCTGGCCGAGTACGACATCTTCGACGAGGTCGTGCTCACCGACATCATCGAGGGCAAGCCGGAGGGGCTGGCCCTGGACATGAACCAGTCACGGCCGGTGGAGGGCTTCGAGACCAAGGTGACCGGCCAGACGACGGGTCAGGCCGGCGAGGGCTACGAGGTCATCGCGGGCTCGGGCATCGTGATCGTCACCGCGGGCCTGGCCCGCAAGCCCGGCATGAGCCGGATGGACCTGATCGAGGTCAACGCCAAGATCGTCAGGAACGTGGTGGAGAACGTCGCGAAGTACGCGCCGGACGCGGTGCTGATCGTGGTGTCCAACCCGCTGGACGAGATGACCGCGCTGGCCGCCAAGGTGTCCGGCTTCCCGCACCACCGGGTGATGGGCCAGGCGGGCATGCTCGACACGGCCAGGTTCAGCTACTTCGTCGCGGACAAGCTCGGCGTTCCCGTCGGCTCGGTGCGCACGCTGACGCTCGGCTCGCACGGCGACACCATGGTGCCGGTGCCCTCGGCCTGCACGGTCGACGGCCGCCCGCTCGCCGACGTGATGTCCGCCGACGACGTCGACGCGCTCGTCACCCGGACGCGGAACGGCGGTGGCGAGATCGTCGCGCTGCTGAAGACGGGTTCGGCGTACTACGCCCCCTCCGCGGCCGCGGCCCGGATGGCCCGAGCGGTGGCCGAGGACTCCGGCGCGATCATGCCGGTGTGCGCCTGGCTGGACGGCGAGTACGGCATCTCCGGCGTCTACCTGGGCGTCGAGGCCGAGATCGGCGCCGAAGGCGTGCGCCGCATCGTCGAGCGCGACCTCACCGAGTCCGAGCTCGCCGACCTGCGCACCGCCGCCGAAGCCGTCCGCGCCAAGCAAGCCGACGTCGCCACCCTCTGACGCGGCGGCCGGCGGCCGCCTCCTCGTTACGAGGATGTGGTGCCGGTGCTGCGCCAGGGAATCCTGGTGGAACCGGGACGCCAGGTTCCCGGCCCGAAGGTACTGAAACCCGGGTTCCACTACCTCCTGGGGTGCTGAAACCCGGGTTTCATGACGCTGCGGCGGGGCTGGAGCTGCCTGCTGGGGTGCTGGAACCCGGGTTCATGACGCTGCGGGGGGGCTGGAGCTGCCTGCTGGGGTGGTGGAACCCGGGTTTCATGACGCTGCGGGGGCCGGGACCGGGCGCTTGGGCGCGCGGGCGGCAGCGGGACGTCGCAGAGCCGCTGCCGCCCGGGTTGGCGAACTGCTACTTCTTGCCCTTCTTGCCCTTCTTCTTGCCCTTCTTGCTCTTCTTGGCCATCCGTCTCACCCGCCTCCTGACCCGTGGTCGTCAACGAATTGTTGACCAGACGTCAACGTATCATTGACCGTTGGCGGCTGTCGAATACGCTGTGATCGTGGCCTCCAAGAGTCCTGTCAAGCGGATCCTCGCCGCGCTCGGCGCTCTCGACGCCGCCGACGGGCCGATGAGCCGGCTCCATGCAGCCAGGCTGCTGCGGGAAGCGGCCGACGAACTGGAGGCCGCCCAGGTCGAGGCCGCCCGCAAGGCGGGTGCCACCTGGATCGAGATCGGCGCGTGCTACGGCCTCACCAAGCAAGGCGCACAGCAGCGCTTCCGGGCTGCCCGCAACCAGGCCAAGGCCGCCAGCGCGGCATCGGGAAACAAGAAGGACGAGCCGGCGGCCTGACCGCTAGCTCCGCATCCCGGCAGGGTTCTGCGGCCACCCGGGCGGCGCGGCGTCACGTTGCCGTGGTACCACCGCCCGTTCGGCTGAAAAAAGATTTTGATTTTTATATGTGATGAGGTCAGCAGTCGTCCGGGTACGTGACGTCGATCTCCTTGATCCTGGCGTCGAAGTCGTGCTTGTTGTTGGTGATGAACCGGTCGGCGCCCATGCCCACGGCCGTGGCCAGGTGCGTGGCGTCGGCCGCCCCCAGCCGGTACCTGCTGGCCAGCGCCGTCGCCCGTTCGGCGGTGGCCCGGTCCACCGGCCGCAGGTCGAGCCTGGCAAGCAGCCCGGCCAATGCCCGGACCTCGTCGGCGCTGCCGTCCCGTAGCGGTTTGCCGAGCACCTCGGTCAGCAGGAGGACCGAGCCGATGCCCGCCGTCGTCCCGGGCGCCGCCTCCCGGAACAGGGCGGCGACCCGCTGGCCCAGCGGATTACCTGGCACGGCGGCGTAGATGAGCACGTCGGCGTCGAAGGCGTCCATCAGCCTGCGTCCCGGCCGGCCCTGATCGCGGCGATCAGCTCCTCGGCGCGCTCGGCGGTCAGGCCGGGGCCCTCCGGCAAGGGGGCGGCCGCCGCCTCGCTGAGCAGCTCGTGGATCCGCTC
This sequence comes from Streptosporangiaceae bacterium, assembly GCA_030040475.1. The sequence goes on along the minus strand of JASHTQ010000132.1, from coordinate 2,006 downwards.
CGCCTCGGCCATGACGGCACCGGCGCGGCTCCTGCTCCACATGATGTCCGGCCGCACCACCACGGCCACCGCACGGCCGTGACGGGTGATGGTGATCTCCTCACCCTCGGCCACCCGGTCGAGAACCTCGGGCAGCGTCGCCCGCGCCTCGCTGACAGTCATCGTCGCCATGCCTAGATTGTACAACGCTGTACGTCGTCGTACAATTTAGCCGAGGCCGAGCCTGCGCACGGCCAGTTCGGCGTACAGGGCGGTGCCGTCGGCGAGCGCCGCGTCGTCGAAGACCGCCACCGCGGAATGGTTGGTCGGCGCGGTCTCCGGGTCCCGGTCCGGCGGGCACGCGCCGAGCATGACGAACGCGCCTGGCACCCGCTCGAGGACGAACGAGAAGTCCTCCGCGCCGGTGATCGGGAACTCGGCGGTCTCGCCCTGCCCGGGCCCGAACACCTCCGCGATCACCCCGGTCGCGAACGCCGCCTCGGCGGCGTCGTTGACGGTCACCGGGTACTCCGCGACGTACTGCGCGTCCGCGGTCAGCCCGTGCGCGGCGGCAATGTCCCTGGCCAGCCGCGGCACGAGTTCGGCCATCGCGTTCCTCGTCTGCGTGCTGAAGGAGCGCGCGGTGGCCAGGAACGTCGCCCGGTCCGGGATCACGTTGTCCGTGGTGCCCGCGTGGAAGCTGCCGACGGTGATGACGACCGGGTCGAACACGTCGAACTTCCTCGTCACCAGCGTCTGCAGCGCGAGCACGATCTCGCACGCGGCCGGTATCGGATCGGCGGCGCGGTGCGGCTGCGAGGCGTGCCCGCCACGGCCGTGCACGGTGACCGTGATCTGGTCCGCGGCGGCGAGCATCGCGCCCGGCCGGGTGGAGAACACGCCGCAGCGCAGCCGGTTGGACGTCACGTGCAGGCCGTAGGCGGCGACCGGCGGCTCGCCCGCGGCCGCGAGCACGCCCTCGTTGATCATCTGCCTGGCGCCGGCGTAGCCCTCCTCGCCGGGCTGGAACATGAAGATCACCGTGCCGGGCAGCTCGGCCCGCCTCGCGCTGAGCAGCCGGGCCGCCCCCACCAGCATGGCGGTGTGCAGGTCGTGGCCGCAGGCGTGCATCGCGCCAGGGATCCGCGAGGCGTACGGCAGCCCGGTCTCCTCGGTCACCGGCAGCGCGTCCATGTCGCCGCGCAGCAGCACCACCGGGCCAGTGCCCGCGCCGCCACCCCCGCCAACGCCGCCGCCCCCGCCGCCGCCGCCGCGCAGCACGGCGGTCACCGAGCTGAGCCCGCTGCCCGTGCTGATCTCCAGCGGCAGCCCGTCCAGGGCGGCGAGCACCTTGCGCTGGGTCTTCGGCAGGTCCAGGCCGATCTCCGGCTCGGCATGGATCGCGTGCCGCAGCTCGGCGATCTCGCCGGCGATCTTCGCGGCCTCATTGCGTAGCGGCACTGTTCCCTCCCCTTGATCCCTGGCGAAAATAACTGTAATGCCCGGTTGTCCCGCCCAAGGAGGAGCATGGCCGACCTGCGTCAGGTGCTCGCCTTCGCCTCGAGCCTGTACCTCGCCCGCGCGGGCGTCGCCTACGCCGGCTACGTCAGGCGCGACCCGATGTCGCTGATCCAGTTGCGCCCCGGCCGGGTCAACCCGTACGCGGTCTACGACCGGCTTCGGGCGCAGGGCACGCTGGTGCCCACCAGGCTCGGCAACTGGGTGACCACGAGCCACCGGGTCTGCGACGACGTGCTGCGCGACCGGCGCTTCGGGGCCCGTCCGCAGGAGCAGGACGGCGTGCCGGCCGCGGACGACGAGCTCGACCTGTCCTTCCTGAGCATGAACCCGCCGGACCACACCAGGCTGCGGCGGCTCGCGGCACCCGCGTTCGGCCCGCGGGCGGTGGCCGGCTACGCGGGCAGGATCGAGCGCACCGTCGGCGAACTGCTCGACGCGGCCGCCGCCGCGGGCGAGTTCGACCTGGTGTCCGCGTTCGCCGCGGCGCTGCCGATCGCCGTCATCAC
>JASHTQ010000131.1 GCA_030040475.1 Streptosporangiaceae bacterium | reverse complement strand
GTGGACGCCTCGGCGGCGGCCGGGACCGGGTCGGGCAGCATGCCGCGGATCCGGTCCTCGATTTCCCTGGTTATCTCGGCCGGGGGGCGGTCGGCGTCCAGGACCAGGTAACGCTCCGGCTCCGCCGCGGCGAGCTCGCGGAACCCGGCGCGGACCCGGTGGTGGAACTCCGCGGGCTCGGCCTCCAGCCGGTCCGCCGAACGCACCCTGCGCTGCAGCCCCGCCACCGGATCCATGTCGAGCAGGATGGTCAGGTCGGGGGTGCGTCCGCCGGTCGCCCACCAGTTGAAGGCGGCGATGTCCTGGACCTGCAGCTTGCGGCCCGCGCCCTGGTAGGCGAGCGAGGAGTCGACGTACCTGTCGGTGATGACGATCGCGCCCCGGTCCAGGGCCGGGGCGATCACCGAGGCGACGTGCTCGGCCCGGTCGGCCGCGTACATCAGCGCCTCGGCGTGCGGCGACATGCCCGCGTGCGCGGTATCGAGCAGCAGCGCGCGCAGCCGCATGCCGACCTTCGTGGCGCCGGGCTCGTGCGTGGTCACCACGTCGTAGCCGAGCTCGCGCAGCCAGATCGAGATCAGCCTGGCCTGCGTCGTCTTGCCGGAGCCCTCGCCGCCCTCGAACGCGATCAGCAGCCCGGCCGGCGCCGCCGCCGCGGGCGCGTGCCCGTTGACGTGCACGACCTCGGGCACCGGGGCGAACGGCTCGCCGCGGACGGCGGACAGCAGGTCCTCGCGCAGCGGCACGCCCTTGCGGTCGTCCATCTGCCGGTAGGAGGTCACCCCGAGCACCGCGGCCACGGCGGCGGCGAGCAGGATGACCACGTTCTGCCCGACCGAGGTGTAGACGACGTGCGCGAACCGCACGTCGCCGGAGCCGGTGAGCCCGCCGATCAGCTTGGTCAGCGCGGCGGACAGGAAGCCCACCGCGGCGATGACCGCGAGCAGGATGACCTGGATCGAGGACTGGAAGAAGGCGAAGACCCGGCCCCGGGTGTCGTCGTCGACCTCGAGCCCGACGATCGTGAACCCGGTCGCGTACGCGATGCCGGACAGCGCGCCGAGCACGATGACGAAGACCGTGATCATGACGAGGTTCGGAACCAGCCCGATCAGCGCGAGCGGGACGGCGGCGGCGGTGATCGTGACCCCGAAAAGCCGCCGCAGGCTGAAGCCGCCGAGCAGCCGCGGGCCGACCAGCATGCCGAGCGCGATGCCGACGAAGATCGCGGCGAAGACCAGCCCGAACCCGGCGTTCCCGCCCTTCAGCGTGAACTTGATATACGGGTAGGCGAGCCCGACGACGACACCCGCCGCGCAGAACGCGCCGATCATCCCGACCACGAGGCCGCGCACCACCGGAGTCGCGCTGATGAACCGCCAGCCCTCCCAGATGGACTTGGCGGTCGACGGCACGGAGATCTTCCCGCTGGCGTGCCGCTTGGGGATCTCGCGCAGGAAGTAGACGGTGATCGCGGAGACGAAGTACGACGCGGCGTTGATGTACAGCGCGAGCGAGACCGGGTCGGTCCGCAAGAGCGGGAGGACCTTGCTGAGCGCCTCGCTGACCAGGGCGAGCACGCTGAACAGGCCGGCCGCGATCGGCGCGGTGCCGTAGGTGCCGAGCAGGCTGAACTGGTTGGCGCGCTCCAGCTTGTCCTTCGGCACCAGGTTGGGCATCGAGGCCGCGGTCGCCGGGTTCCAGAACAGCGACGCGATGCCGGCCAGGAACTTCGCGGCGTACAGCCAGGTCAGGTTCGGGAACAGGGGGATGGAGAGGAACAGCAGGCCGCGCAGCACGTCCCCGATGATCATCGTCCGGCGCCGGTCCAGCCGGTCGGCGATCGCCCCGGCCAGCGGGCCGAGCAGCAGCGCGGGCAGCAGGGTGGCGACCCAGACCCCGCCGACGGCCGTCGTCTGCGCGGCCGCGGCCGCGGTGACCGACTGCCCGGCGCTGTGCTTTTGCGTCAGCTGCGCCGCGAGCGCGAGCAGCGCGAAGATGCTCAGCCAGTCGCCGAGGCTGGAAAGCGACAGGGCGATCCACAGCCTGCGGAACGGCTTGATCGACAGGACGCCCTGCCCACGGGCATGATGACGCCCCGCGGCGTCGCCCTTGGGATTCCCCTTGGCGGCTCCGCTCTTGTTAGCGGCGGGGCGGAAGTTCACGGCGTAAAGCGTATCGGCACAGCTGGCCCCATACGGGACCAGTCCTCGATCGTAATTTTAGGCCCGCTTACAGCTGCAAGCATCGGTTGGTTTCTGGAGATCAAGATCTTTTTGATGCCGAACGGGCGGTGGTAGCACCTTTCTTCCTTGTCGTCCCCGCTCGGGTGGTGCTTGCACGCCGCCGGGCGGCCGGCGGCGCGGCCCGCCGATCGGCGAGAAGCTCGGCCGCCCGCTGGACCGTGATCGAGGCCACCTCGTCGCCCTTGCGCAGCGACGCGTTCGTCTCCCCGTCGGTCACGTACGGGCCGAACCTGCCGTCCTTGATCACCATCGGCTTGCCGCTCGCGGGGTCCTCGCCGAGCTCCCGCAGCGGCGGCGTGGCCGCCCTGGCGCCGCGCCCGCGCGGCTTGGGCTGGGCGAACATCTCCTTGGCCTCGGCGAGGGTGAGGGTGAACAGCTGGCCCTCCGACTCGAGCGACCGGCTGTCCGAGCCCTTCTTCACGTACGGCCCGTACCTGCCGTTCTGCACGGTGACCAGCTCGCCGTCCAGCTCGCCGAGCACCCTCGGCAGGCTCAGCAGCCGCAGCGCGTCGTCCAGGGTGACGCTGTCCAGCGACATGGACTTCAGCAGCGACGCGGTGCGCGGCTTGGCCGACGCCGGGCCAGATGAAGCTGGCACAGTGTCGCTCAGTTGCTCGGTCACGTACGGCCCGAACCGGCCCGCCCTTGCTAGCACCACCCGGCCGGTGCCGGGATCCGTGCCGAGCACCACGTCCCCGTTCGGCTGATTGAAAAGTTCTTCTGCTTTTTCTACGGTCAGTTCGTCCGGGGCCAGATCCTCTGGCACATTGACCCGCTGGCCGTCGCGTTCCAGGTA
>JASHTQ010000130.1 GCA_030040475.1 Streptosporangiaceae bacterium | reverse complement strand
GGCACGGAGCCCGCAGACCGGGCCGTGTGCGTCTGTGATCCGGCGCGGCCGACGTACTCGATCCCGATGCCGCTGCGACGGCATCGCTTCGAGTTCCGGCTCATGCCCGGCGATGATCCGGACGCAATGCTCCAGCAGGCGCGCCTGGACGCGCTGATCGGCAACTGGTTCGATCCCAGGGACGTCCACGTGGAGCGAGCCGCCGTGTACACGTTTCACGGACTGGTGGCGCGCACCTGGCGAGCGGGCAACGTGCTCCTGGCCGGTGACGCGGCGCATCAGATGCCGCCGTTCCTCGGGCAGGGCATGTGCTCCGGGCTGCGCGACGCGGCGAACCTGGCCTGGAAACTGGACTTGGTGGTCCGCGGGAAGGCGGCGGCGAGCCTGCTTGACACCTACGAGACCGAACGGCGTCCGCACGTGTCGGCCATCGTCACCTCGGCCGTCCGCATCGGGCGGGTGATCTGCACAGTGGACCCGGCGCAGGCACGCGAACGCGACCGCAGGATGCTCGGCGACGGCAGGCCGCCCAGCCAGCGCATGCCGTTCACGCTGCCCGCACTCGGGCCTGGCCCCCTTGTTCTTGACAACGGCGGAGGCCTGTTCATGCAGCCCGTTACCGGCAATGGCCGCCTGGACGAGGTGATCGGACCGCGCTTCGCGTTGCTCGCTCAGCGCGCCGACCTTCTCGACAGCGACGCCGCGCGCTGGTGGCGCTATCACCTCGGCGCCTTCGTCGCCGCATTGCCCGACCTGCAGGACGGGTTCGCGGCTCCGGTGCGGGCATGGATGGACGAGCACGAATTCGAGATCGTCCTGGTACGCCCCGATCGCTACCTCATGTGGGCGGGATCGGACCTGAGCGCGGCCACTGGGCAATTCTCGGGGATGCTGGGCCAGCCGTGTCATGCAGGCATCCGGCTTTAGCTGCCCAGGTAGGCAAGGACGGCCAGGACCCGCCGGTGGTCGGAGTCGGAGGGGGGCAGGCAGAGCTTGGTGAAGATGTTGCTGATGTGCTTTTCCACGGCACGCTCGGAGACCGCGATCTGGTCGGCGATGGCGCTGTTGGAGCGGCCTTCGGCCATCAGGGCCAGGACGTCGTGCTCGCGGGCCGTCAGGGTGCCCAGGGCGCTGGCGTGGCGGGTCGCGTTGAGGAGGCCGGCGACGACCTCGGGGTCTAGGGCGGTGCCGCCGGCCGCGATCCTGGCGATTGCGTCGGTGAACTCGGCGACGTTGGCTACCCGGTCCTTGAGCAGGTAGCCGACGCCGCCGGAGCGCGTGGCCAGCAGGTCGACGGCGTAGCGGGTCTCGATGTACTGGGAGAAGACCAGGATGCCGACGCCGGGGTGATCGCGGCGGATCGTTATGGCCGCGCGGAGGCCCTCGTCGGTGTGGCTGGGCGGCATCCGCACGTCGACGATCGCGATGTCGGGCTGATGGGCGGCCACCGCGTCCTTGAGCGCCTCGGCGTCGCCGACCGCGGCCACTATCTCGTGCCCGCGGTCGGTGAGGATCTCGGCTAGCCCGGCCCTGATCACGGCGGCGTCCTCGGCGATAACGATGCGCATGGCTGGACGGTTACCTTTCAGGCGTGGGACGGGAGTTCGACGGTAACCGTGGTGGGGCCGCCGCGCGGGCTGTCGACTTCGACGCGGCCGTCGACGGTGCGGACGCGTTCGGCCAGGCCGCGCAGGCCGCCGCCCTGCACCGGGCGGGCGCCGCCTCGGCCGTCGTCGGTGACGCGGATCCGGAGCAGGCCGGGGACGTGCACGGCCTCGAGGGTCGCGTGCCTGGCGCCGCTGTGCTTGGCGACGTTGGCGAGAAGCTCGGCGGCCGAGAAGTAGGCCATGGTCTCGATCGCGGCCGACGGGCGCTCGGATATGTCCACGATCAGCTCGACGGGGACCGCGCTGCGGTGCGCGAGCGTGGCCAGCGCGTCGGCGAGGCCGTTGTCCAGGACCGGCGGGTGGATGCCGCGGGCCAGCGTCCGCAGGTCGGCGATCGCCTCGATGATGCCGCGGTGGGCGTCGTCGACGAGCTGGGTGACGCGGGCCAGGTCGGCGCTGCTTGCGTCGGAGAGCTTCTCCTTGGCCAGGCCAAGCTTCATTGCCAAGGCGATGAGCTGCGCCTGGGTGCCGTCGTGCAGATCCCGCTCGATGGTGCGGAGCCTGGCCGCCGAGTCGTCCACGACGCGGGCGCGGCTCTCCTTGAGGGCGCGGATCCTTTCTTCCGGTGAGTTCGCGCCGAGCAGGTGCCGGACGAGCCACAGATCGGACTCGGTGGCCCCGTGCAGCAGCCACGGGCCCGCGATCAGCAGGGCGGCCCCTAGCGGCAGCAGGGCGAAGGATACGGCGAAGCTGGAGACGTTCCAGTCGCCGAGCGCGCTGTGCAGGCCTAGCGACCACCAGGCCGGGAAGGCCAGGTAGAACAGGCCGCCGAGCCAGCCGATCGCCGCGACGGCCAGGCCGGCGCAGGCAAGCGGCAGCTTGAGCGCGAAGTAACCGCGTGCCCGCCAGGCGACCGGGTCGCGGGCACCTCGGTCGATCCAGTTGCCGAACGCGTTCGGCGACCGGACCTTATCGACCGTGATTCCCGCGTCGGCGGCTAGCTCGACGATCCGCGCCGACGGGAGCCTGCGGATGGTCAGCCCTGGCTTGGACTCCCACACCCGCGCCGTGCCGTCGGCCGCTTCTGCGGCCTTGGCGAGACGCACGGCGTCCTGCGGGTCCTTCGTTCGGACCTTGAACCGCAGCGTGGACGTCTGGCCCGGCGGGGCCGGGACGTCTTCGCCGAGCAGAGCGCGCGCGAGGAACCTGATGGCCGCGCCGAACCTCCGCAGGCCGGGCGCGGAGAGTGCCCACAGCAGCCCGTTCTCCAGCATGGGCACGGCGTAGACGACCGCGGCGAGGGCGAGCGGGAGGGTGGCGAGCGTGTAGCCGAACTCGGCCCAGGTGCGCCTGGTGAACGACGCCCTGAGCGCGTTCCGTAGCGGCGTGGCGACCGGTCCGGCCATGATGCGATTGTCACCTACGACGATGACGTTGTGACTGCTGGCGGTGGCTATTTCACTTTTCATGCCTCGATCGTGCGGGCGCGCGGGTGGCGCAGTCGATCGTGGCAGCCGCTGCCTTTGGGTACGGCTACCACGAGTGGCCGTCCATCATCCGTCCCCCGTGAGCCGCCTGGGCCAGGCCAATAGATCGAGATTTCACAAATAATCGATGTTTTCTCTTGACACCAGAGTCAGCGGCGGACGAGGCTGCGATCATGGCTGACAAGTGGCAACTGATCCATCCGAACCACATCAACGCGATCGTGGACGGATACGAAGAGACCATCGAGCACTTCAGGGACCGGGTGGGGTTCACCCTGGACCGGCGGATCCCCGACTCCGGCGACGGCACGGACGCCTGCCTGATGACGCTGGGCGGCGTGATGTTCGAGTTCTTCGCGCCCAAGGAGCGCGGCGAGCGGGGACAGGGCCGGCTGCTGGCCCGGTACGGCGACCACTACATCGGCATCGAGTACCACGTCCCCGACGTCGTGAGCGCCCGGGAATTCGCCAACGAGCAGGGCGTCCGGATCATCAACGACCTCGGAGCCGCGTTCTTCACCTACCCGGGCAACAGCTTCGGCATCGCGTTCGAGATCTACGACGGCGACTTCAAGCAGCTGGCCCAGCCGGACGGCTACTGGGAGACCCAGCACCCGCTCGGCCTGACCGGCCTGGCCCGGCTGACCGTGGCGGTGGAGAGCGTCGAGGCCGCGTCGGCCAGGCTGAACGAGCTGGCCGAGGTGTCGGAGATCGGCCCGGTGTCCCGGCCGCGGGCGGCGGCCAAGGGCGTGCAGCTGCAGGTCGGCACCGCGGTCTGGGAGATGCTCGAGCCAACCGGCGACGGGGCGCTGGCGGACTACCTGGGCCGGTACGGCCAGCGCATCCGCAGCACGGTGCTGCGGGCGGGCAACCTGGCCGAGGTCGAGAAGCACCTGACCGCGCAGGGCTTCGACCTCATCCCCGGCGATGCGGACGGCACGCTGGCCATCAACCCGGCGCAGAACCACAACCTGCTCTTCGAGTTCACCGAATAAACCGGCGGGGCGACCCGGACGGGTTCGGCCGCGACTTCTGCGCGGGCGTTCGGCATGACGAAGGAGCAGGTATACGAGCCGCTGTTCTCCCTGACTGCGGGAGGGTTAGCTCTTGACGGCCAGCCCGGCCAGCATGTACTCGACGGTGGCCGACATCAGCTCGTGGGCCGAGATCGCCCCGGCGGGGGTGAACCAGCGCAGCAGCGAGTTGGCCGTGCCCATCGCGAGCCTGGTGGCCAGGTGCGGGTCGCCCGGCCGTATCTCGCCCAGCCGCTGCCCTTCCACGATCACGTCCGTGATCAATTCGTGGTAGAGCCGCTCGCCGCGCTTGAGGCGCAGGTCCCGCTTGCCGGAAAGCTGATTGCGCTCGGCAAAGTAAATGCGGAAGGCGTCGACGTTCTCCAGCAGGGTTTCCACGTGCCGTTCGAAGAGTCTGGTGAGACGGCGGGTAGGGGTTTCGTCCGCGACGGCGATGGGCCTGGCCTGCTCGAGCAGGGTATCGCCAAGATGCCCGATGATGCGCCAGAGCAGGTCTTCCTTTGACTCGAAATAGTAATAAAAGAGTGGCCGGGTAATGCCGAGCTCATCGGCGATCTCCTGGAGGCTCGTCTCCCGGAAGCCGCCGCGGCTGAACAGCTGAATGGCGTTGCGCAGGAGTTCTTCTTCGCGCGACACCTTGACGGCCTTGGGCAAGGTTCCTCGATTCCTCTGCCGACGCCTGAGCAATTTTACTTAGCGGCGCACGTCCCGCAGCAGGTCTCGCCTCGGCTCCGGCAAGGCCGGGCCTTGGTCATCGTGCGGTTCATGCCGAGTCCCTCGTCGCGCTCGACGACCAGATTTTACTATCTGGTAAGTTATCCGTCTACGGGAGCGCTGGCTGGCCTTGCTGCCCGATTGTCCGGATGATAGCAGCTTCGATGGATACGATACCCGTTCGCGGGGGCGAGGCTGGGCGCGTACTGGCGAGCCTCATTTGACCTATATGTCAAGGCTGCCAGGGTAATGCCCGAGGCGCGGGTGGGGGCCGGCCTTCACCTACAGCGGCCGCACGTGCTCGGCCGTGCCGCGGCTCGCGGCATCCTCGAATAAAAAATCAAAAGATCTATTTATCCCGAACGGGCCGTGGTACCACGCCCGCGGAACGCCCGCCCGCACGAGTGGCAGGCAGCTAGTCCCCGTCGAAAATGGGGGGGCGATGTTCGCGGCGGGCCTGGACGCCCTTGTGGATGTCCTTGGTGGCCAGGGTCACCGGCTGGGCCAGCGCCTCCCACTGCAGCGCCAGCTCGAAACCGCCACGGGAGCCGTGCGCCAGCCCCGCCTTGGTCAGCCGGGTGGCGATCGGCGCCGCGCGCGCGACGCCCTCCGCGACCTCCAGCGCGCGGCCGACCACGTCGTCGGCTACATCGCTGACCAGCCCCCAGGCCAGGGCCTCCGGCGCCGACACGACCCGCCCGGTGTAGAGCATCTCCCGCGCCCGCGGCGTCCCCACCGCCTCGGGCAGCAGCCAGCTCACGGCCATCCCGCCGTGCGTGCCCAGCTGCGTGAAGGGGGCGCTGAAGGTCGCCGACGGCGAGGCGTATCGCAGGTCGCACGCCAGCGCCAGGCACAGCCCGGCCCCCACCGCGGGCCCGTTGACCGCCGCGACCACGGGGACCGCGATCTGCTGCGGGGCAAGCCACGCCCGGTAGAAGGGCAGCATCTTGTCCCGCAGCCGATCCGGAGTGTTGTCACTGAGGTTGCCCTGGTCAAGCCAGGACAGGTCCGCGCCGGAACAGAACGCGCTGCCGGTACCGGTCACCACCACCGCCCGTAGTGACCGGTCCCCGGCGACCTTCTCCATTACCGCAGTCCACGCCGACGTCAGTTCCGTCGTCATCGCGTTCCGCAGCTGGGGCAGGTTCAGCGTAACCAGCGCCACACCGGGCGAGGCCAGCTGAAGGTCTACCAGCGCGTCCAACCCCTTTGCCATGCCTTCCTTTCCGGCCTCAGCTGGCGGCGTAGAGGATGTCGTACGGCCCTTGCTTGAGTTCGCACTCCTTCAGTCCTGAGCTGGGGAAGCCGTTGTGGACGCTTGGGGTCGCGGTCCAGTTCAGGTCCAGGCCGGGAACGTTCGTCGGCAGGCTGGACGTGGCGCTGAGCGCGGCCGCGAGCTTGGTCCCGTCCAGCGAGTTGGCCGTCTCGATCGCGTGCTTGATCGCGAGCAGGTAGAAGTAGCCGATGATCACGCCGGACGTCTCCGGGTTGAGCCCGATTTTGGCCTCGGACTCCTTGAGCAGCGCCGTGTTCTCGGGTGTCAGCAACGTGGACGTCGGCTGCCCGGGAGCATACGAGATGTCGCAGCCGTCGACCGTCCCGGCCGGGACCTGAGACGCGGTGATGCCGAAGTCGTTCAGCCCGCCCCAGCCGATGATCTTCGGTGACCAGCCGATCTCCTTGAGCCCGGAGACCATGGCCGGGATGCCGGTGAACCCGGTCGGGAACAGCGTCTGGATCCCGGCCTCCTTCGCCTCGGTCAGCGGGGTCGTCAGGTCGATCGCCGTGGGCGAGTAGGTGATCGTCTTGACGAACGTCAGCCCGGCGGCCTTGACGTCGGCCTCGGCGTCGGCCGCAAGCTCCACGCTGAACGAGGTGCCGTCGGACAGGATCCCGATGTCGTTGTCGCCGTGCGACTTGGCCCAGTTCACCATCAGCTGGGCGTACTGCGCGTTGGACGGGCCGGTGCTGAACGCGGTCGGATTCTGCTGCGCGTTGAACAGCGCGTAGGCGCCGTCACCGTTGACCACAAGCACATGCTGCTGCATCAGGTACGGCTGATCCTGGTTCTGCGCCGAGGACAGCGAGTCCTCCATGATGATCACGTTGCCCTGCGAGACGAGCTGGCGGGCGATGCCCAGGGACGTCGCCGGGTCGCCCTTGTCGTTGTAGTTCGACAGCGCGAACTTGTGCCCGCACACGCTGTCATGCGCGTTGAAGTAGGCGACCAGCAGATTGGACTCGATCTCCTCCAGCTCGCCCGATTGGGCGGTCGGCCCGCTCAGCGGGACGATGTTGGCGAGCTGGATGGGCCCGGCCGGAATGTTCGAGCACTGGCCGCCGCCCCCCGCGTTGGCGCCCGTCGTGTTGCCGCCCGTCCCGGCCGCGCTCGTGCTCGAGCCAGAACTACTGCACGCCGCTAGCCCCACGGCCAGCAGCGCCCCCGCCGCGACGGGCAAGAAACGATGACGGAAGCCAGCCATGC
>JASHTQ010000129.1 GCA_030040475.1 Streptosporangiaceae bacterium | reverse complement strand
GCGATCGTGTTCGCGCTCGCCAACCCGGTCCCCGAGGTGGACCCGGACGAGGCCAGCCAGCACGCGGCCGTGGTCGCCACCGGCCGCAGCGACTACCCGAACCAGATCAACAACGTGCTCGCGTTCCCCGGCGTGTTCCGCGGCCTGCTCGACGCGCAGAGCCGGAACATCACCGACGAGATGCTGATCGCCGCCGCCCAGGCGCTCGCGGACGTGGTCTCGCCGGACGAGATCGGGCCGCACTACATCGTCCCGTCGGTCTTCCACCCCGACGTAGCATCATCGGTGGCGGCCGCCGTCCGGGACGCGGCGACCGCATCAACCACCGAGCCGCAATCCTGACCGATCATAGACACATGGACGAAAACGCCTCGGAAGCCCTGGCGGGACGCCTGCTGGTCGCCACGCCGATGCTCGGCGATCCCAATTTCCGTCGCACCGTCGTCCTGATCGTGGAGCACGAGCCCGAGCAGGGCACGCTCGGCGTGGTGCTGAACCGGCCGACCAAGATCCCCGTCGGCCAGGTGCTTGAGCCGTGGACGGAGCTGGTGACCGGCCCGGATGTCGTGTTCAGCGGCGGCCCGGTCGCGCCGAACAGCGCGCTCGCCCTCGCCGTCGTGCCGGGCACCGACGAGCCGGTCGGCTGGCACCCGCTCGAGGGCGCGCCCGCGATGGCCAGGCTCGGCCTGGTCGACCTGGACGCCCCGCCCGGCCTGATCGCCCCCGCGATCGTGTCGCTGCGGGTGTACGCGGGCTACGCCGGCTGGAGCGCGGGCCAGCTGGTGGCCGAGATCGAGGAGGGCGCGTGGTACGTGCTGCCCGGCGAGCCCGCCGACGCGTTCAGCGCCGAGCCGGAGCGGCTGTGGCCCGCGGTGCTGCGCCGCCAGGGCGGCGAACTCGCCTACGTGGCGACCTACCCGGACGACCCGGGCCTGAACTGATCGCCGACCACGTAAACTCGCAACCGTGACCGAGACCCAGCAGGACACGCGCATCCAGGAGGATGTCCGCCCCGACCTGTCGCACGGCGACGGCGACCATGACCGGTTCGCGCACTACGTGGACAAGAGCAAGATCGTCGACAGCATGGTGAGCGGGACCCCCGTCACCGCGATCTGCGGCAAGGTGTGGGTGCCGAGCCGGGATCCGAAGCGCTACCCGCTCTGCCCGATCTGCAAGGAGATCTACGAACGCCTCCCCGAGGGCGGCGACGGAGAGGGCGGCGACTGACCCGCCGGGCGAGCGAAGGCGACGCAGCGGCACCGGCGCGCCGTGCCGTGCATCCGGCCGAGTGTCCCGGTAGCATCTCGCCCTCGTGAGCACCCCTGATTCGGAGGCGGCGGCCGGCGAAGGTGAACCACGGTTCGTTCGGGATGATTTGATTGTTGCCCTTCGTGGCTGGCAGAAAGACGCCTATCACGAGTACTTCAGGCGCCCGCGGCGGGACTTCCTGCTGGTCGCGACGCCGGGCGCCGGGAAGACCAGGTACGCGCTCACGATCGCGGCCGAGCTGCTTGCCCGGCGTGAGATCGCCATGCTCACCGTCGTCACGCCCACCGAGCACCTCAAGCACCAGTGGGCGCAGGCCGCGGCCGAGTACGGGATGGCGATCGACTCGGCGTACCGGAACGCGCAGGGCCGGGCCGGGGCGGACTTCGCCGGCGTCGCGGTCACCTACGCGCAGGTCGCCGCGCACCCGGCGCTGCACAGGCAGCGCACACAGAACCGCCGCACGCTGGTGATCTTCGACGAGATCCACCACGCGGGCGACGCGCTGTCCTGGGGCGACGCGATCCGCGAGGCCTTCTACCCGGCCCGGCGCAGGCTCGCGCTGACCGGCACGCCGTTCCGCACCGACGCGAACCCGATCCCGTTCGTGACCTACGCGCAGGAGCCGGACGGAACGATGCGCAGCGCCTCGGACTACGTCTACGGCTACGGCCCCGCGCTGCAGGACGGCGTGGTCCGGCCGGTGATCTTCCTCGCCTACTCCGGCGAGATGCGCTGGCGGACCCGGGCCGGGGACGAGATCGCGGCCACCCTGGGCACGCCGCTGACCAGGGAGCAGACGGCGCAGGCCTGGCGGACCGCGCTGGACCCGGCGGGGGAGTGGGTCAGCCGGGTGCTGCAGGCCGCGGACAAGCGGCTGACCGAGGTGCGCAGGGACATGCCCGACGCGGCCGGCCTGGTGATCGCCGGCGACCACGAGGACGCCAGGGCCTACGCCGCGCTGCTGCGCGGGGTGACCGGCAGGCGCCCGGTCGTGGTGCTGTCCGACGACAAGACCGCGAGCAGGAAGATCGCCGCGTTCGCCGGCTCGCAGGACCGCTGGCTTGTCGCGGTCCGGATGGTGTCCGAGGGCGTCGACATCCCGCGCCTGGCCGTCGGCGTCTACGCGACCAGCGTGTCCACCGCCCTGTTCTTCGCCCAGGCGGTCGGCCGGTTCGTCCGCGCCCGCCGCCGCGGCGAGACCGCCTCGGTCTTCCTCCCGTCCGTCCCCGTCCTGCTCGGCTACGCCGCCGAGCTTGAGGCCGAACGCGACCATATCCTCCGCCCCCCGGGCGAGTCCGGAGAGGAGGAGGAACTCGCCGAGGCCCAGCGCCAGCGCGACACCCCCGACGCCCTCGACCCCGCCGAGGCCTTCCAGCCCCTCAACGCGTCCGCGCACTTCGACCGCGTCCTGTACGACGGCGGCGAGTTCGGCACCGCCACCGCCGCGGGCTCCCCCGAGGAGGAGGACTTC
>JASHTQ010000128.1 GCA_030040475.1 Streptosporangiaceae bacterium | reverse complement strand
TCTGGCCGGCGTTTAGCGGACCCGGGAGCGGGCAGCGGACGTCCTGCGGCGGCGGTTGGGCCGCCGCCTGGTTGCTGCTGGGCCGCCGCCTGGTTGCTGCTGTGCCCTGTGGTGCCAGACAGATGACGAAGATGCCCGGTTTGATGACGAACGGCCAGCACCGTCGCGCGTTTGGCGGAGAAAGACGTACTGTAGCGATACGGGAGCTGCGACCGGGAGCGACGGGATGCCCGGTTGAGCCAGTGGTGGGCGCCGAGGCCTGCAAGGAGGCCACGTGGTTCTAGACACCGGGCGGCAGACGGGGAGCCCGATCGATGATCTAGTCCCTGCGGCCCACAGGATCGGCCGCGCCATCGAGTCGGTCATCGAGGGCAAGCCGGGCGCGATCCGGCTGACCCTGGCGGTGCTGCTCGCCGAGGGGCACCTGCTGATCGAGGACGTCCCCGGCGTGGGCAAGACGATGCTCGCCAAGGCCCTGGCCAGGGCCATCGACGGCAGCGTGCGCCGGGTTCAGTTCACGCCCGACCTGCTGCCGAGCGACATCACCGGGGTCAGCGCCTACAACCAGGAGCGGGGCGAATTCGAGTTCAAGCCCGGCCCGGTGTTCGCCAACATCGTGCTCGGCGACGAGATCAACCGCGCCTCGCCCAAGACGCAGTCGGCTCTGCTGGAGAGCATGGAAGAGCGCCAGGTGACGGTCGACGGCACCACGTACGAGCTGCAGGCGCCGTTCATGGTGATCGCCACCCAGAACCCGGTGGAGATGGAGGGCACCTACCCGCTGCCCGAGGCGCAGCGGGACCGGTTCACCGCCCGGATCTCCCTCGGCTACCCGACGGCCGCGGCCGAGCGGGAGATGCTCGACACCCACGGCGCCACCTCACCGCTCGACCGGCTCAAGCCGGTCGCGCGTGCCACAGACGTGCAGGAGCTGGTCCTCGCGGTTCGCGAGGTGCTCGTGTCGGACCAGGTCAAGGAGTACATCATCAACCTGTCCAACGCGACACGGACCTCACAGGAGCTGCGTCTGGGCGCGTCACCGCGGGCGACGCTGCACCTGCTGCGGGCCAGCAGGGCCTGGGCCGCGCTTGACGGGCGCGACTACGTGATCCCCGACGACGTTCAGGCCCTGGCCGGGCCCGTGCTCGCGCACCGGCTGCTGCCCACGGCCGAGGCCATCGTCGAGCGGCACCTGCCGGAACACGTCGTGGCGAAGATCGTCTCGCAGCTGCCACTGCCGCGGCGGTGAGTTAGGAGGGGTCGTGCGGGGGCTATTCGGCTCGCTGACCACGCGGGGCAGATCGTTCATGGCGGCCGGCGGCGCGGCCATCGTGTGCGGCCTTGGCATACCCGAGCCCGACCTCGTCCGGGTCGGCGCGCTGCTCGTCGTGCTGCCGGTCGTCTCCGCGTTCACCGCCCGCAGGTCTCGCTACCGCCTGTCGTGCAGCCGGCGGCTCGACCCGCCCCGGGTGCCCGCCGGGGAATCCACCTCGGTGACCGCGCGGCTGGAGAATGTATCCCGGCTGCGCACCGGCGTGCTGCTCGCCGAGGACATCACTCCCTACCGGCTGGGCGGCAGGCCGCGCTTCGTGCTTGACGAGATCGAGCCGAGCGGTACCAGGGAGCTCAGCTACCAGATCCGCTCCGACACCCGCGGCAAGTTCACCATCGGGCCGCTCCGGGTCCGGGTGGCGGACGCGTTCGGGCTGGTCGAGATCAGCCGCTCGTTCAGCACCACGAGCACGCTCGTGGTCACGCCGAAGATCGTCCCGCTGCCGCGGGCCGCGGCGCCGGGCAGCTGGCTTGGCGAGGGCGACGGGGGCATGCGGACGATATCGGCGATCGGCGAGGACGACGCCGCGCCGCGGGCCTACCAGGACGGGGACGACCTGCGCCGGGTGCACTGGAGGTCCACGGCGCGATACGGCCAGCTGATGGTCCGCCGCGAGGAGCACCAGTGGCGCAACAGCGCGTCGGTCTTCCTCGACACCCGCCGCGCCGCGCATTCGGGCACCGGCCCCTCGGCCTCGTTCGAGTTCGCCGTCAGCGCGGCGGCATCGATCGGTGCGCACCTGGCCGAGGAGGGATTCCGTGCCAGGCTCATCACCGACGCAGGAGAGATCGCGCCGCGCGGCACCTTTACCGACACCCTGCTCGACATGCTCGCCGTGATCAGCCCGTCGCACGCCTCCGACTTTCGCTCGGGCACCACCGCGCTTGCCGCCGCTGGCGGCCAGCTGATAACGGTGCTCGGCCGGCTCACCAGCCAGGACGCCGCCCAGCTCGCGGCCTCCAGGCGCGGGAACGCGCCCGCGATGGCGCTGCTTCTCGCCGCCTCCTGCTGGGCGGTAGACACCGTCGGCGAGGATACCGAGCGGGCGGCGGAAACCCTCTGCGCCGCGGGCTGGCGGGTGGCCATAGCGACCGCCAGCACGCCGCTGGCGACCGCATGGCAGCAGCTGCACCGGCCCGCCGACAGGCCGCTGCCCGTCGGCGGCGTCTCGGCCGGCAGCCTCGCCGATTTCGGGGGTGAGCCGCGATGACGCTCAACCGGAGGATGACGATAACCGCCGGGTGCGCGGTCGTGCTCGTCTCCACCGTCTTGTACCCGGTGTTCATCGGCTCGGGGTGGTTCTACGCGGGCATCGGGGCGGTCATCACGGTCGGAGCCGCCGGGGCGCTCAGCAGGCTGCGCACCCTGCCGGTGACCGTCTGCCTGGCGATCGGCGTGCTCGCCCTGCTGCTCTACCTGAACCTGGTGTTCGAGGCGCGCCATTCGTGGATCGGGTTCATCCCGACCCCCGGCTCGATCAGCAGGCTGTGGCGGCTGGCGGGCACCGGGTTCACCGACTCCAGGAAGTACGCGCCCGCGGTGCCCGAGCTGGCCGGCCTGGTGCTGCTCTCGACCGCGGGGATCGGCCTGACCGCCATCATGACCGACCTGATCGCGGTGCGGCTGCGGTCCACGGCGCTGGCCGGCCTGCCGCTGCTCGTCCTGTTCACCGTGCCGGTGGCCATCAACGCGCCGCACAGCCAGCTGAGCACCGGCATCATCTTCTGCCTCGGCACGGCGGGTTACCTGGCCATGCTGAGCGCGGACGGGCGGGAGCGGATACGGGTCTGGGGACGGCTGGTCTCGCTGTGGCGTACCGGGTGGCTGCACGAGTCCACGACCTACAACGTCTCCGCGTACAACGGCTCGGGCGGGAGGGGCGCCGGTGGCGCGGCGGGGTCCGGTGGGCCTGCTGGCTCCGCCGGGTCCGGTGCCTCGGCGGGCTCGGGCGGGCGGGGTTCGCGCGGCGGGAGCGGGGTGGGCCCGGACACCCGGGCGCTGGCCGCGGCCGCGCGGCGGGTGGGGCTGGCGTCGGTGGTGCTGGCCCTGTGCGCCCCGCTGCTGCTGCCCGGCCTGCACCCGAGCAAGCTGTTCACCTCGGGACCCGGCATCGGCGGCACCGGCAGCGGCAGCGGCAGCACGGTCGGGCTGCCCGACGCGCTGCTGCAGATCGCCACGCAGCTACAGGAGAAGACCCCGACGCAGGTGCTGACCTACACCACCACCGCCTCGCAGGACGTGCAGACCTACGACCCGCTGTACCTGCGCGAGGCCTCGTACGACACGCTGACGGACGCGGGCTGGATGCCCGACTACGCGACGGGCGCGGCGCAGCTCGGTACGCTGCCGTCGCCGCAAGGGCAGGCGCCGGGGCTGTCGGCCCAGCAGGTGATCACGAAGGTGAGCGTGGACCCGGGCGTCCCGACCTCCGCGCTCACCTTCCTGCCCATGCCGTATCCCCCGGTCCAGGTCGCCGTCAGCGCCCCTGGGGTGTGGCTGACCGATCCCGAGCTCATGGTGTTCTCCAACGGCGGCTCCATCGCCGGCCGGTCATACACGGTGGCCAGCCTCGTCATAGACCCGACCGCGGCCGAGCTCAACGCGGCCCCGGCGCCGCCGCTGGCGAGCCTGCGCGCGGACCTGGCGCTCCCGGCGTCCTATCAGCTGGCTCCCCTCAAGCAGCTGGCCGAGCAGGTCACGGCGGGCAAGAAGACCGAGTACGACAAGGTGAACGCGCTCGCGCTGTACCTGGCCGACAACGGGATCTACAGCACCTCGGCCCGGCCGTTTACTACCGCCTCGGGCATGGTTGCGTTCCTCACCACGAAGACAGGGAGCTGTGTGCAGTTCGCCTGGACGATGACCGTCCTGGCCCGCCTGCTCGGCATCCCTGCCCGGCTGGCCACCGGCTTCACCGCGGGCACGCAGGCCAAGCAGCCGGATCATTACGTGGTGAAGAGCAGCGACTCGCACGCCTGGACGGAGGTGTACTTCCAGGGCTACGGGTGGATCCGGTTCGAGCCCACGCCGGCCGGCCAGGGCACCGCGGTCGCGCCCAACTACATGGGCGACGGGCGCGGGACGGGCAGCATCGTGGGCCCGCCGGCAATCAACAACGGCGGGTCGGCGGGCAACACCGACAGCGGCAACACCAGCCGGACCCACATCGTGCAGGGACGCAGCGGTGACGGGCCGACGGTGACCCTGCCCGCCACGGCCGGCACCGCGAGCACGCCGTGGACGGCGATCGCCCTTGCCGTGCTGGCCGCGATCGCGCTGGCCTGCGGCGTCATCGCGCTGGTCGCGCCGCCCGCGCAGCGGGCGCTTTCCTCGCATGCCGCCGAGACGCCCAGGCGGCGCAGGCCGGCGACCCTGGCGGCCGGGCTGGCGGTAATCGCGGCGATCGTGGCGCTCGCGCTGTACCGGGTGCTGTCGCGCACCTCCGGCCTGGACCTGCGGGTGGGCTGGGCGACCGTCGGCATCGCCTTCGGCCTGGCCTGCGCGGTCGCGCTCGTGCTACCCGGAGCTGCCAGGGTGGTGCTGCGGCGGTGGCGCTGGCTGCGGGCCACGGACGACGTGAGCCGGGCACACGCGGCCTGGCGGGAGTTCCGGGACGACCTGGCGGACCTGGGCGTTGGCTACCGGCCGAGCGAGCCGCCGCGGACGCTGGCGAGCCGGGTCACCGCCGGGCTGCCCGAGCCGGCCGCGGAGGCGGTACGCAGGCTCGCCCTCGCCGAGGAACGCGCCAGGTACGCGGCACGCCCGGCGGAGTCGCAGACCCTGCGACGGGACGAGGCGACGGCGCGGCGCGGCATCGCGGCGACGGCGCCGCGCGGCGCGCGCTGGCGGGCGCTGATCTTCCCCACCTCGCTGATGACGGCCATCGCCGACGCCGCGGCCAGGCTGACCGAATGGGTGGTGACGCTGCTGTCCCGCCGGGCCGGGCACAGGTCAGCTAGCTAAGGCTTTCGTTCCGCCGATCGTGCCGATCGTGCCGATCGAGTGGCGCGCGGACCGGTTACATCCTTCCGTTGCGCTCCTGGCGACGGCGCCAGCGCTCTTCCATCCGCTCCATCAGCCGGGCGCGCCAGCCTCCGTGCCGGGCCGCCGTAGCCGGCCGGCCGGATCCCGCGGACCTGGCCTGCCTGGTCTTGCTCTGCGGTGGCCGGACCCTGGCCGCGTGCCGCCGCCAGCTGACCACCGCCCAGATCAGCGACAGCAGCAGGACCGCGGCCCCGGCCGCCTCGAGGTAGGGACGATGGGTCACTATCCCGGCCGCGAGCAGGCCAGCGCCGATCACTACCCCGATCAGTGCCTGCGCCAGCTTTCGCTTGTAGTGCACACGCGGATCGCTGGAGCGCACGAGACGCCCGAATTTCGGATCCTCCCTGTAGAGAGCCTGCTCGATCTGCTCAAGCTGGCGCTGCTCGTGTTCAGAGAGCGGCACGACGCCTCCCATAAAACCCTCGCGCCCGGGGCACGTGTGCGGTGACCGCCACCTCACATGCCCGGTTCATTTTCCAGAATACGAGCGTTGACACGCCCCTTGGAAGGGTGCACACCATAGCAGGTAAGAAAGCGTCCTCAGCTGGGTCGATGTGGCTCTTCCACGAGGGCTGCCGGACGGACCGTGCCGGCCCCGAATCGGGTGGCGATCTTGTCCATCGCGCGCTCGGCTTCCCGCCAGCCCACCGGCCGGTCGTCGAACGTAAGCTGGGTATTCGCCGCTGCGGCAGGGACAAGCCCGGAGGCCCGCACGCCGACCAGCCGCAGCTGCGCGCCGTGGTCCAGGCCCGCCGCGGCGTACAGCGAGCATGCTGTGGCGTAAATCTCACGGGCCACGTCGGTCGGATACGGGAGGGTCCGCGACCGTGTCATCGTCTTGAAGTTGGCGAGCCGCAGCTTGACCGAGATCGTCCGCGCCGCGTACCCGCCCGCCCGCAGGCCCTGCGCCGTCCGGCCGGACAGCTTCAGCAGCTCGCGCCTGATCTGCTCGGGATCGTCGATGTCGACGGGAAAGGTCTCCTCGGCGCCGATGCTCTTGTCCGGCACGTGCGCCGTCACCCGGCGCTCGTCGACGCCCCAGGCCAGGGCGGCCAGGTGGGCGCCCTGCGCGGCGCCCAGCGCGCGCTGCAGCGTATCGACCGGCGTGTGCGCGATGTCGCCCACGGTTTGCAGGCCCATCCGGGCGAGGCCCTCGCCGGTGCGCTCCCCCACTCCCCACAGCGCGGCGACAGGGAGCGGGTGCAGGAAGTCGAGCAGCCTGGATTGCGGCACCACGAGCAGTCCGTCCGGCTTGCAGCGGGCCGAGGCGATCTTGGCGACGAACTTGCACGGTGCCACCCCGACGGAGCAGGTGATGCCCTGCTGCTGTGCCACCTGAGCCCGGATGAGCGCGGCGATCGCGGCCGGGCCGCCGATCGACCCGAGCCGGCGCAGCGCGCCGGATACGTCGAGAAACGCCTCGTCAAGCGCCAGCGGCTCCACCTCGGGCGTGATCGCGCCGAAGATCGCCATGACCTGTCTGGAGGTGGCGGCGTATTCCCGGTGCCTGGGCGGGACGAATATGGCCTGCGGGCACAGCCGCCGGGCCTGGCTCACCGGCATCGCCGACCGCACGCCGAACGCCCGCGCCCGATACGACGCGGACAGCACCACGCCCCGGTTGCCGACCGCGCCCACGATGACAGGCAGGCCGGCCAACTCGGGCCGGTCCCTGATCTCGACGCTGGCGTAGAAGGCGTCCATGTCCGCGTGCAGGATGTGACAGCCGGTGTCGTCGCCCGGGTCGTCCGATATGCCGTCTGCGCCCATGGCGGTCAGCGATGGCCGAGTACGTGCAACTGGGCGGCGATGTCACGCAGCGGCGGTGTGCCCGCCGCTGCCTCCTCCAGCGCGCGTAGCGCCTCGGCGGCGCCCGCGTCCCCGTCGAGCAGCGCCGCCGGCACCAGCCCGCCGAAGATGCGCAGGCCGTGCACCTGCCCGGGCCGCAGCCCGGCCCCCTCGATCAGCGTGGTCAGCCCGGACAGCGTGAACCGCCGCGGCAGGCCGGCCCGATCGCCGGCGTTACTGCCGCCGTCATCGCCGTGATCGTCGTCCAGGAGCAGCCGGGCCTCGGTGAAGCGTCCTGCCAGGGCGCGGTGCAGCACCGCGGCGACGGAGTTGGCCGCGAGCACGCTCACCGTCGCCGATGGCCGCAGCACGCGGGCGATCGCCGCCATCGCGGCGGCGGGCGAGTCGACGTACTCGAGCACGTTGTGGCAGATGACGAGGTCGGCGGAGCCGGGCTCGGCGACGCTATCGAGGCTGGCGGCCTCGCCCTGAACCGCGACGAGGCGCGCGCCCGCCTCTGCGGCGCGCCTCTTGGCGGCAGCGAGGGCGTCGGGACTCGGGTCGACCACGGTGACGTGGTGGCCGAGAGCCGCGAACGGCACGGCCAGCCCGCCGGTCCCCCCGCCGACGTCGATGATGTCCAGTTCCGGCCGGCCGGTCTGCGCCGCCGCGGCGGAGACGACGTCGCGCAGCACGTCCCACAGCAGCGCGGAGCGCCCGCCGTCGCGCCTGGAATCCGCGGCCACACCAGCCCCCTTCCGGAGTCCAATGTAGTGCCGACTGTAGTGCCGACCGCCGGCGAGCGGCTGAAGTTACGGCATGTCTCCCGGCCGCCCGGGGTGCCTGAGCAAGAGCCCGGGCGCATCGCGGACGCCCGGCGCCTTAATCGCACGTCCGTACGATTAAGGCGCCCACTTCAGCGGAAGATCCGCGCCTGACGGAGAAAAGGCGTCGAATACAGCGCCCATTCTTCCGCGAAGTCCCGATCTGCCGCGGCATTTACGGGCAGGCGCCCAGCGGCGGAACGCTTGGACACCGTCAGACCCGAAAAGCTCAGCAATCACAGAGGTTTGGCATTCGCCCAGGAGGGTACGTGCTGCGACTACTTTCTGTTTTTGGATGGTGAACTTCCGTGACCAGGCAGCCGTTATACAGCCGTGGGAAACTCTCAGACTCTTCTTTACGCCACCTCGCGCCATTTGCAGCGCGGCTGCCGCCGGCCACCGTATGCTCTTCGCCATGGCTGAGCACCTCGAGCTGCCGCGCCCGTGGCGGCTGATGCTGACCGCGGGATGGAACCTGGCCGAATCCCTCGGCCTCCCGGTCGCTGGCTACTTCATCGGAGCGGCATTCGGCGGCCGCGACGCAGGCATGGTGGCGGCGACCGTCGTGGTGTGGCTGACGGTCATCGGCCGGAAGGTCTTTACCCGCAGCGTCCCTGGCCTGCTCACGATCTCCGCCCTCGTGCTCACCTTGCAGACGGCTGTGGTCATCGTCACCGGCAGCGTGCTGTTCTTCCTGCTCCAGTTCCCGCTGGCCAACCTGGGCCTGTGCGTGCTGTTCGCGCGGACCGCGCCGACCCGCAAGCCCTTGGTCGCCCAGCTCGCCGCCGAGGTGGT
>JASHTQ010000127.1 GCA_030040475.1 Streptosporangiaceae bacterium | reverse complement strand
GACTCGGCCCGGCCGGTCGCCGTCTCATACCCCGGATGAAAGAAATCGGCGAAGAACCACCAGACCAGGTACGCCAGCCAGGCCGACACGGTCACGATGATCGCCAGCCGCGCCATCGCCACCCGCAAGTCACTGACCGGCGCCGGCACCACCGGCAGCGCCTCAGCCCGCCGGTCGCCACCCCACTGCCGGCGCCGCTGACCTGACGGGGCGACCGGCCGTGCGTGCTGACCCGGCCGGCCGCGGCCCGACGAAGCTTCGTCCCCGTCGCCGGACAGGAACGCATCGAGGTCAAGCGATTCCGCGCGAACCGAGGTCATGGCCGTTTCCCACCCGTTTAGTGCCAATTTGGGACATTCGCCAGCCTGCCCTCCGCCCCAAACCGTCACGGTTCCCGCAAAGTTGCCATCCGGTAGCACGCCGCTGACGTAGACGGTGACACGATGTCGCGAGGAAGGGAGGCCGCGATGGCACCTCGGGTGAACAGTGAGCTGTTGCTGGTGGGGAGCCTGCCGGCCGGCTCAACGGAGTCGGCGCTGCGCTCGGCGGCGGAGTTCTACGCCGACCTGACCTTCGCCCTGCCGGACGGCGAGACCGGCCCGCGATCCGCCTGGGTCGGCTACGAGCGGGAGCGGCTGGTCCGCCCCAACCCGGGCGTCGTCGCCGTGCAGGAGACCGAATCCCCGACCGGCGTCCCGCGGCACGCCTACGAGACCCCGGTCTTCGCCATCCGTCCCGGCGTGACCGAACTGCACTGGGATACCTGGCCGCGCATCGACGACGCCATCGCCGGCTACCGGGCGTTCAGCACGCTGCGTGCCGGAGGAGTGATCCCGCAAGGCCTCCGATTCCAGGTCGGGCTCCCGTTCCCGTCCAGCGCGCTGAACGGCTTCAAGGCCGACTTCGCCGCCGACTACCCGATAGCCGAGCGGGCCTTCGAGGACCTGGTGGCCCGAGAGCTGAACCGGCTCACCGCGGCCATCCCGCCCGCGGATCTCGCCATCCAGTGGGACCTGGCGTACGAGACCCAGGACCTGGAAGGCGTCCTTGCCTGGACGGCAGAGGGCGCCTGGCAGCGGTTCGCCGGCCCGGTCACCAGGCTGACCCGGCTGATCCCCGCCGAGGTCCTCGTCGGCTACCACCTGTGCTACGGCACGTTCCCCGAATGGCCGATGTACGAGGCCCGCGACATGGCGCTGCTGGTGAGGATGGCGAACTTCGCGGTCGCGAACTCAGGCCGCACGGTCGACTGGGTGCACCTGGCCGGCCCGCGGTACCTGCGCAGCGAGGACCGCAGCTTCTTCCGTCCGCTCGTCGACCTGGAGCCCGGCGACGCCCGCGTCTTCCTCGGCATCGTGCTGCCGATCGACGGCGTCGCGGGCCTGCAACGCAGGCACGCCACCGCGTCCCGCTACATTTCCGACTTCGGCGTCGCGATGTACTGCGGCTTCGGCCGCCAGCCCGGCGCCGACGGCAACCAGACGATGCGCGAGCATGCCGCCGTGGTTCGCAGCCTCCGCGCGACGCCTACCGGCTCTTGAGCCCCGCGCCGCCCCACATGGCGCCGGGCGACTTGGCCTCGAGCTCGCTCTCCGGCCGCCACTCGGTGATCTTGACCACGCCCGGGGCCACCAGTTCCGTGCCGTCGAAGAACCCGGCGACCTCCTCGTGGGTCCGCGACCTGATCTGCGCGGGCATCAGCTCGTTCAGCCGCCGGTACATCTCCCCCTGGTTGGGACCGCCGAGGTCACGCCCCGGGTGCGACAGCGCGACGTAGCTGCCCGCCGGCACCGCGGCGAGCAGCCTGCGCACGATGGCGTACGGGTCGTCCTCGTCCGGGATGCAGTGCAGCACCGCGATCAGCATGATCGCCACCGGCTGGCCGAAATCCAGCGTCTTCGCCGCCTCCTGCAGGATGCGATCCGTGTCCCGCAGGTCGGCGTCGATGTAGTCACAGGCGCCCTGCGGCCCGCTGGCCATCAGCGCGCGCGCGTGCGACAGCACCACGGGGTCGTTGTCGGTGTAGACGATCCGGGCCTGCGGCGCGACCGACTGGGCGACCTGGTGGGTGTTGTTCGCCGACGGGATGCCGGTGCCGATGTCGAGGAACTGCCGGATCCCGGCCTCGCCGGCCAGGAACCGCACCAGCCGCGCGAGGAACGCGCGGTTCGCCCGGACCCCGAGCGCGATCTGCGGGTACGCCTCGCGTGCCCAGTCCCCGGCCTTCCTGTCGGCGGCGAAGTTGTCCTTGCCGCCCAGCCAGTAGTCATATACCCGGGCAATATGCGGAACGCTGGTATCGAAGGCGGGACCAGGCTCCGAGCTTTCTGTGATGACCGACCCCTCTCGTTCCGGGTTTCGTCACAGCCTAGTGGCCGTCCGCAACGGCGCCGCCGCTACCTTGACGCGGCCGTCACTGTTATCCCCAGCACCATACGTACCCGTGGTAAACGCCAGGTATCGAGCCTCAGGCGTAGACGGTCTTGAGCTGCTGGTAGGCGGCGATCGCGCCCGGCCCGAGTTCGCGGCCGATGCCGCTGGACTTGACCCCGCCCCACGGGCCCGCCGGGTCGGGCAGGTACCCGTTGATGCCCATCGTGCCGGTGCGGACCCGCCGGACTACGGCCCTGGCCCGGTCCGGGTCGACGGTCCATACCGAGCCGCCGAGCCCGTAGTCGGAGTCGTTCGCTATCCGGATGGCGTCGTCTTCGTCGGTGTACCGGATGACGGACAGCACCGGCCCGAAGATCTCTTCCTGCGCGATCGTGGAGGAGTTGTCGACGTCGGCGAATACGGTCGGCTCGACGAACCACCCCTGGTCCAGCCCGGCGGGGCGGCCGCCGCCGGCGACCAGCCGCGCGCCGTCGCTGGTGCCCTTGGCGATGTACCGCTCCACCCGGTCTCGCTGCCGCTCCGACACCAGCGGCCCGATAAGGGTCGCCGGATCGAGCGCGTCGCCCACCGGCAGCGAGGAGGCGAACGCGGCGATGACGTCTACCACCTCGTCGTACCGCGAGGCAGGCGCCAGGATCCGGGTGCCTGCGTAACACGTCTGCCCGTTGTTGACCAGCGTGGCGGCGAACAGGTTCTGCCCGATCTTGGCCAGGTCCAGGTCGGCGTCGTCGAGGATGATCGCCGCGGACTTGCCGCCGAGCTCCAGGCTCACCGGCCGGAGCAGCCGACCGCATGCCTCCGCGATCTGCCGCCCGGCCGCCGTCGACCCGGTAAAGGCGATCTTGTCGACGTCGGGGTGCTGGACGAGGTAGGCGCCGAGGTCCCGGCCGCCCGGCACGATGTTGACCACGCCCGGCGGGATCTCGGCCGCCAGCACGGCGTCGGCGAACACGTACGAGTCGAGCACGGTCTCGGGGGAGGGCTTGAGCACGATCGCGCACCCCGCGGCCATGGCCGGCGCGTACTTGAACGAGGCGAGCGTCTGCGGGTAGTTCCACGGCACGATCCCGCCCACGACGCCCACCGGCTCGTGCCTGATGATCAGGTCGCCGCCGAGGAACCTGGCCCGTTCCTCCTCGACCGGGGCGCCGGCCATCAGGGTGACCATGTAGCGCAGCGTGCCCACCGGGGTCAGCCCCTCGATCATGGGCGAGAGAGCGATCGGCATCCCGTTCTGCGCGCTGACCCGTCGGCCGATCTCCTCGGCGCGGCTCTCCAGCTCGGACGCGAGCCGTTCCAGGGCGGCCGCCCGCCGCTCCGGCTCCCACCCGGACCAGCCGCCCGGGTCGTCGAACGCGCGCCGCGCCGCCGCGACAGCGGCGTCGACGTCCGCCTCCGCGCCCTCGGGAGCCGAGCCGATGTCCTCGCCGGTACTGGCCGAGCGCACCGAAATCATGGCCCCGGAGCTGGGACGCGCCCACTCGCCTCCGATAAACAACGTGTCATAGCTGGCGAACATTCGGACCTCGCACTCAGGACGGAGAAGGAGAAGGAACGCTCATCACATGGGTCTCGGTGAACTCCTGCATCCCCTGCCGACCGAGTTCCCGGCCCACGCCGCTGGAGTTGAATCCGCCGAACGGCGCGCGCTCGTCAACGGCCGTGGCGTTGTGGTTGTTGAAGAACGTCACTCCGGTACGGAGCCGCTTGGCGACCCTCATCGCGTGGTCGGTATCGGCAGACCAGACCGACGAGCAGAGCCCTGACCAGGTGGTGTTGGCCGCCGCGACGGCCTCCGCCTCGTCGTCGTACGGGATCACCGGCAGCGCGGGCCCGAACTGCTCCTCGGCCACGATCCGCAGGCCGGCCGCCGGGTCGAGGACGAGCGACGGCAGCAGGTAGTTGCCCGCCCCTTCGCCGGTGATCTCGCCGAATGTGAGCACCTGCGCGCCGCCCGCTCGCGCCTCGTCGCACAGGTCCGCCACGTAGTCGCGCTGCCGCCGCGTGTTGAGCGGCCCCATCGTCGTCTCGGCGTCAAGTCCCGGGCCGACCCGCGTTCCGGCCAGCGTGGCCTGCAGCCCGTCGACGACCTCGCCGAGCCGGCGGCGCGGCACGTACAGCCGCTTGACCGCCATGCAGACCTGCCCGGAGGTCATGAACGTCGCCGCGCTGAGCCGGCCGAACGCCGCCTCGTCCATGTCCGCGTCGTCCAGGATGACCGCCGGGTCGTTCCCGCCGAGTTCCAGCGTGACGTTGGTCAGGTTGGGCGCCGCCATCGCCATGATCCGCCGTCCGCCGCCGACGCTGCCGGTAAAGCAGACGTGCTTGACCCGCGGGTCGCCGACCACGATCGGCCCGAGGACCTCGTCGGCGCCGGTGACGACGTTCAGCACGCCGGGAGGCAGCGCGGCGACCAGGTGCCGCAGCGTCCGGACCGACGACAGCGGTGCCGTGGGCGGCGGCTTCACGACCACGGCGTTCCCGGCCATCAGCGCGTACGGCAGGCTCGCCGCCAGGATCGCCAGCGGCCAGTTGAACGGGTAGATGATCGTGACGACCCCCGCCGGGACCTTCGCGATCGTGGTCGTGAACGGCGGGCCCGCGATCGTCACGGGCTCGTCGAGTTCCGGCGCGAACTCCGCGGCCTGGTGGAACCGCCCGGTAAAGACGTGCAGGTCGATCGTGGCCTCGAACCGGACCTTCCCGTTCTCCCGGCTCAGGATCTCGGCCCGCTCGTCGAGGTCGGCGCCGAGCCCGTCCAGCGCCTTGAGCACGATCGCCGTCCGCTCGCCGGCTGACAGCGCCGCCCAGCCCGGCCACGCCTCGTCCGCCGCGCGCACCGCATCGTCGGCATCCGCCGCCGAAGCCGCGGCGGCATAGCCCACCACCGCCCCGGTGTGCGCCGGATCGTAAACGGGGAAGGAGTCGCGGGCGTCCCGCTCCTCGCCCCCGATGAGCAACGCGGTCCTGAGCCCGCCATCGGCTTCCGACGTCATCCGGACCTGCCCCTCCCTGCGCCGCCAAGGCCAGTAGTCCCACCGTGACTACCAACCTAGAACCGGCCCGGGCACCCGCCAAGATGCCGCCCGACAAACCGCCACAGGCAAACCTGGGACATCAGACAAGGTCCGGGCCTGGCGCCCGCGCGTAGCCGCGCAGGTCCGGGAACGGCGGGTCGACCGGCTGCAGGTCGACCTGGAAGGCGTTGAGGAGCATCGCGAGCATCGAGAAGTTGCCCAGGCTGCCGATCAGGTCGACAAGGCCCCGTTCGCCGAACTCCTCGAGGGCCAGCGCGAAGGTCTCGTCGCCGACGAAGTGGTCGGCCAGGATCTCGGTGCTGAACTGGTAGAGGATCTGCTCGTCCCGGTGGGTGAAGCAGGGTTCCCGCCGTTCCGCGAGCGCGGCCAGGGCGTCCGCCGACACCCCGAGGTCCACGGCCTTGCCCACGTGCGCGTTCCAGGAGTACTGCGCGTCCCCCTGCCTGGCGGCGATGAGCAGGCTCAGTTCGCGAAGCCGGGGGTCAAGCGAGGACTCGAAGCGGCAGTAGGCGCCGAGCGCCTCGACCTTCTCGCACAGTTCCGGGCTTCTGAGCCAGACAAGGAACGGCCCCCGCGTGCCGCCGCGGCGACCGGTGATCCGGTCGCTGATCTCCTGCTGGCGCGCGGAAAGCTCGGTCAGCTGGGGTAGCCGCATCCCGATTCCCGTCTGTAGTCGCTGCGATTTCTGGCAGTGTTCCACGCCTATCCCGCACGGATGCGAACGATTAGTGTTCGCATCCGTGCGACGGCGCCGCCATAGCATCCAGCCGAAGGGAGAAAGCATGACGGTGATCAAGGCGGAGCAGGTCGCCAGGCTGGGCCGCGGCGGCGGGGTGGTCACGATTCCGCTGATCACACGGCAGAGCGCGGCCGAAGACGCCAAGATCACGACCGGCATCAGCAGCTACCCGCCGGGCACCGGCGCGCCCGCGCACTCGCACAATTGCGACGAGCACGTGACCCTTCTCGGCGGAATCGGGGAGGTCGAGATCGACGGAAAGGTCACCCCCCTAATCCCGGACGACACGACCTACGTCAAAGCCGGAATAGTCCACTGCTTCCGCAATACCGGCACCGCCCCGATGAAAATCCTCTGGGTCTACACCTCCACCTACGTCACCAGAACGTTCGCCGACACCGGCGAAACGGTCGAGCACCTCTCCCCAGCCGACCAAATGGTCCGCGACTAGAGCGCCAGCCCGAAGGACCGCGTTCATGCTGGACTAGCCGCGGTGCGGCGAAGCGGCCGGCCCGGCATCGCCTTCCGCGATGTCCTGGTCATCCGCCGCGAGGAGCCAATAAAGGGACCGGCGGGTTTCGGTCAGCACCTTCGCGGCCTGTGTGACCTGCGTGACCGAGCCGACCTGGCTTACCTGGGAGACGGCCATCAGGACCTGACGGAGCAACCGTCTGAGCTGGATTTCGGCGTCGTCCACTCTCCCGACCACCGCATCCCACGACGTGCTGAGCTCGCCGGCGTGGGCCTCCGCGTACGTAATGCCCTTGTCGGTCAGCCAGAAGGTTCTCCGGCTATTTGTCTCGGTCTTGGCCTGGATCAGCCCTTCTTCCTGCAACTGCTCAAGGGCGGGGTAGACGGATCCGGGGCTCGGGCGCCAGACGCCGTCGGTACGCTCGCTGATCTCCTGGATGATCTGATAACCGTTGTGCGGCCCTTCGGCTAGCAGCGACAGTGCCGCCGCCCGGACGTCACCCCGCCGCACCCGAGGCCCGCGCATGAAATCCGGGTCCCGGCCGAAGGTGCCCTCCATCAGAAGTCCCGGCAGCAGGTTGGCTCCCGTTCGGGCGCCAGGCGGCGGAACCGGCTGCCGTGGAACACCAGCGGCGCGCTGGCCTTCCCAGACCACAGGCTGCGCACTTCCAGCAGGGCAATTACATGGTCCCCCGCGGCCAGCAGGGCAAAGACCGAGCAGTCGAACCATGCGACCGAGCCGTGGACGAAAAGCGCACCGTCGTCCGTAGCGTGCCACCGCACGCCGCCGAACCGGTCGCCGACGTTGCCGGACAGTTTTCTGCAGGCGCCGTCCTGGTCCTCGGCGAGGATGCTGAGCCCGAGTCGGGGCTGGCCACGCAGCCTGGGCCAGGTCGTCGACGTGCCCTTCATGCATATGGACACGAGCGGGGGAGCAACGGACACCGAGGCGAACGAGCTGACCGCCATACCACAGGGCGCGCCCTCCACCAGGGCGCACACTGCGGCCACGCCGCTGGGGAAGCACCCGTAGGCCTCCCGCAGCCGCCGCCCGTCCGGGGCGTCGCGCTCGATCGCGATCATCCGCCCGCCAGCCATCCCGGGCCGCCGGTTACCTGGATCCAGCAGCGCAAGCATGCGGACCTCCCCTGTGGATCTGGTTCACCGTGGCGGGTAGGCCTTGTCGAGGATCTCGTCGATGACACCGTTGAACCGCTGCGGGTTCTCCCAGTAGTCGGAGTGCGGCGCGCCTTCCACCAGCTGCACGTTCGCCTCGGGCAGCAGCTCCCTGAGACGGTCATAGGCAGGCGGGTAGGCGATCATGTCTGCGCCGCCCTGCAGAATGGTGACGTGCAGGCCGGCCTTGATGGCGTCGCGAACCTGCCGGACGGGGACGGAACCGGCGAGGGAGTTGCGGAGCCGGATCGGCCGCCCTGGGCCGGTCTCGTTGAAGCTTCCCACCTGGTAGAACAGGTAGACCTTCTCCGGCTCGCGCTCCCGGAACTGCCTGGTGAGCAGGAAGTCCGCGGCCCTCATGCCGGCCGCGGCGGCGCGTCCCTTCTCGTTCAGCTCGGAGATCTCGTCGCCGAAGGGACCGAGGGTGCTGGTCATCGCTATGCCGGCGACCCGCTCGGTGTGGGTGACGGCGACCTTGAGCGTGCTGTAGCCGCCAAGGGACTGGCTGACGATAAAGGCGCGGTCAAGGCCGGCGTCGTCGAGGACAGCGAGAATCGCTCCCGGGTGCACGGCGGTGTCGTACCGGCCGTTCTTGACCTTCGAGAGCCCGAAGCCGGGCAGGTCAGGAATGATGACCTGGTAGCGGTCGGCGAAGTGCGGGACCTGCTGCCACCAGGCGGCGTGGTTGCCGCCCCCGCCGTGCAGCAGCACGAGCGGGGCACCCTCGCCGTGGATCTCGTAGTAGACGTCGGATTCTTCCGTGGTCACGTAGGGCATGGGTCACCAGTCACGGTCGCCGTGATAGGTGATCTCGACGTGGTGGCCGTCGGGGTCGTGGATCGTGGTCGTCCGGGAATTGTTCTGAGGCCGGTGGTAGGGCTCGTCGTAGGGGACGCCGAGCGCGTCGAGGTGCTTGAGGAACGCGTCGAAGTCCTCGACCTCGATCGCGAAGTGGTAGTGAACGACCGCGTTCAGCTCGGGAATCGGCGAGAAATGCAGGTCGAAATTCCCGTGGGTCATGAGTAGGGCCTGGACCGTGGGGGCGTTCGCCGAGCCGGATCGTCGGTTAGTGATGATCCGCCGCATCCCGAACACCTTCCCGTACCACTCCTCCGTCCTGGCAGGGTCGGTGATCGGGAAGTTGACGTGGTGGATGCTGTGCGCGTCCGTGCTCTTATCGACGCTGGTAGTCAACGTGCTTTCCTTTCGCTGCTTGGTGATCTGGGAAGCTGGCGGGCCTGCGGCAGGAGCTGCACAGCCCGAGAATGCTGTCAAGGGGGGCGGCTAGCGGGCTTGCCTGATCGGCCCTCTACCGCCGAAGCCGGCCACCGAATCGACGTCGATGATGATCGCGACTCCGCGCCTGTCCGGGTCGCGCTGCCGCTCCGGTTCCGGAATGCCCTGGTATACGGCCTCGTTAGCGGATGGCTCGACGCGGGCGCGGCCCTTGATCAGCACCCTGCGCGGCGAGACGGCGGGGTCGGGGCCTTGAGCCGGGTCGTAGTACAGCAGCGACACGCTGGGATTGTCGGCGATGTAAGTGACCAGGCCCTCGTCGCGCTTACGCGCCCAGATCGCGATCTGGTCGGGCGAGTACACGTGCGTGCTGCCGCGGAACGACACCTGTGGATTGCCGTCGGCGTCGACGGCGGCCACCACCACCGGGCGCTCGCGCAGCAGCGCGCTGTTGATCGCGTCGGCGATCCCGGTCAAGTCGATCTTGTCCGCCATCTCATCTCCTTGCTCGCAGGTTGCATGGTCAGCGGAAACGCGCGGTTGCGGTCCACGTCGTGCCGACGGGCCGCGGCGGTTTTACTCGGCGTCGCCGGTCAGGAGCCGGTACAGCGCCTTTCGTGTCTCGTTGAGCAATCCCGCGGCCTTGGCTGCCTTTTCCCCGTCGCCGTCGCGGGCGACCTCCCGGGCGGCGGCGGCGATCGCGCGAGTCGCCTGATGCAGCGCGGGGAGGCCGGTGCCGGGCGGTCCCCAGGGAGCCGGCCTGCTGCCGAGCCGGTCGAGGTACGCCGTGCCGGCGTCCGTCAGCTCGAAGGTACGGCCAGCTCCGGGCTCGCCGACGGTTTCGCGGATCAGGCCCTCGTCTTCCAGCTGGGCCAGAGTGCCGTAGACCAGGCCGGGGCCAGGACGCCGGTATCCGTAACCGAGGCCGGCCAGGTCCTGCATGAACTGGTAGCCGCTGCGCGGGCTGTCGGCCCTCAGCAGCGTCAGCAGCGCAAGACGGGCGCCGCTGCCACGGCGCCAGCCAGGGGCGGCAGCGTATCCGGGGCCGAACCAGGGATCGGCCCAGTTTCCGGCACCCCTGCCGCGACGGCCGCCGCGGCGGCCCGTGCGGTGCGGGTACGGGTAGGCAAACGCCTCGTTATACATCTCTTCCTCTTCCGTTCTTCCTCTTCCGTCCGCCATAAGCGATATGTCAATGATATATCACTACGTGCGGATGTCAAGCACGGGGGAGGCCGGTCGGGCCGGATAGCTCCGTCAGTCGTCTCGTCCGGCTGCCGCCGTCGCCGCGATCCGGATGATGGCGGTTCGGTCAATCAATGTGTGCAGGGATCACTCCTTCCGCGTGCCCGCGGTGTCTCTAGGCTCATCCTTAGAGCAGTTCCTGGCGCACGTCCTTTACGCTCCGGCCGAGTTCACGGGCGCGACCGCCAGCCTTAGCGGCATAAGCAAGGACCTGACGCCGCCGGGCCATCGCCCGGCCCGGGCCACATGACCAGGGGTTGACATTATTCTCCGGGAGTGTTTACCTTCGCGATACATCACGATACATCACGTTAATCTCTCCTGGCTCTATTGCAAGGCCTTGATGACGATACATCACGATACATCATGATATTCCCGACCTACCGGGCTGGCCTGCTAGGCCGGCGGGAGAAGGCGACGCGGTGGAGCGCGCCGACTCTGAACGAGAGGAAGAAGGATGCTGCGAACTAAGTCCGGGGTTCCGGTTTCACCGGGCAGACGCCCATTTGTGCGTGCCGGCGCGCTGTGTGCTGGCCTGCTGGCGGCCGTGGCGGCGGTTGCCGGCTGCAGCTCGGGCAGCAGTACGACCGCCACGAACGCCGCGACCGCGACCGCCACCGCGGCCAGCGGAGGGAGCGGGTTCTCTGCGGCAGAGTGCGCTGCCAACAAGGCGGCCGGAACGATCACCTACATCTCGCCGTTCGGGTACGCCCCCACGGCCGGGATTGTCGACGTGTTCATGGCGAAGGAGCTAGGGTACTTCAGCGACCTGTGCCTGAACGTCGACGTGGTCTCCAACGGGGCGGGTACCCAGGACAGCCTCGTGTCCTCCGACCGCGCACAGGCAAGCAGCTTCGGCGGGGCGGTTCCGGTGATCAGCGAGGTCGGTGCCGGATCGAACTTCGAGGCCGTGGAGACGATCGCGGATTCCAGCCAGACCACGATCCTGACCAACAGCAAGATCACGAACCTCAAGCAGCTTGAGGGGGGCACCCTGGGCTACTTCGGCGTACTGGGCTCCGACGAGCTGTCGATCCTGAAGGCGGCCGGCGTCGACCTGTCGAAGGTGAAGTACGTGTCGCTGTCGAACCAGAACCCGGCCATCATCACGCAAGGTCAGGTCGACGCGATCGTGGCCGATGAGGGCAACCAGGACCTGGCGCTTGACGCGATGCACATCCCCTTCCACGAGTACACCGAGGCGCAGTTCGGCATCAAGGGAACCGCGGATGTGATGGTCTTCAATAAGGTCTTCCTCCAGGCACATCCACAGGCCGTCTCCGATTTCGTGCGCGCCGACATCAAGGCGCTGGACTACTGCATCGCCAACGCGCCGGCCTGCGAGGACTACATGGCCAGCGTGGCCGCGGCACACAATGCCGGGCCGGCCTTCGGCAAGGCGACGATGGTGGCCGGGTGGAACTTCAATGTGAAGTACATCAAGGAGTACGGGACGCAGCCGCTCGGCTCGGTGTCGCCCACCGAGTGGGCGGCCGAGTATAACAAGTTCCAGGACTTCGGCCCGCTGGCCAACCAGCTGTCCGGTGTCAGCACGAAGCTCACGGTGCCGCAGCTCTCGACCACGTACGACTCGTCGATCGTGACCGGCCTCTACAAGAACGGCCAGCTCATATGGCCGTAGCCCGGTAGCAGGCAGCACGCAACAGCGCTGCCGTTGGGTGGGTGGTACGGGCCCTGGCCGACCGGCGGAACTCCTGCCGGTCGGCCAGGTCCTTGCGCTACCTGGCGCAATGGCTGGAAAGGATCGGAGAGATTCATGCTCCACGCGCGGAAGCGTCATCGTCATGAGGCGCCCGCGGCGGGCGGCGAGGCTACCAGTGCCCCCGGCGGCGGCGTCCTCCTTGAAGCCGTGGCGAAGTCGCTTGGCGAGGGTGCCGGCCGGTGCCTGATCCTGGACGACGTGAGCCTGTCGATCGGCCGGGGTGAGTTCGTCTCGATCATCGGTCCCAGCGGATGCGGCAAGTCGACGCTGCTGAAGCTGGTGGCCGGTCTCTCCTCGCCGGACGCGGGACGGATCTTGATCAACGGCGCGTGCGTTGCGGACGCGACGCGGGCGAAGGCGGTCGGCCTGGTCCCGCAGGAGCCGGCGCTGCTGCCCTGGCGCAGCGTCCGCAGCAACGTCGAGCTCGCCCTCAAGATCAATCCCAAGGGCAACGGAGGGCGGGCGCTCGGGGACCCGGTGGAGATCCTGGGCGCGCTCGGACTCGGTGACGCGCTGGATCGCTACCCGGCCCAGCTCTCGGGCGGCATGCAGCAGCGCGTCGCGATCGCGCGCGCGTACGCGTTCAATCCCGACGTGCTGCTGATGGACGAGCCCTTCTCGGCGCTCGACGAGTGGAATCGTGACCGGCAGCGAATGGGCTTGCTGCATTTCTGGCAGGCCCACCGCAAGGCCGTGCTGTTCGTGACGCACTCGGTGCTCGAGGCCGTGATCCTCTCGGATCGTATCGTCGTGATGTCCCCGCAGCCAGGCTGTATCCGCCAGATCGTTGATGTCGGCCTGCCGCGGCCGCGGTCGCGGGAGATGTTCTCCAATCCTGAGTTCCAGCGGATCCAGCACGAAGTCCAAGTGCTGCTGCACAGTGTCTCGACAGGCAGTGCATCCAGGGCATGGGACTCAGCAGGAGGTGGGCCGGGTGTCTGAGGCCGAGCGGTTGCACGATCGATCCAACGCCACGATCGGCCCGCCGGGGACGGCGAGAGCCGACGGGCCTGTGGAGCGGCCACGCAGCGCGCGCTCCTCCCCGGCCGTGCTCCGGAGGTCAAAGGCGGCGTCCTGGCTGCCACCGCTCGTCGCCTTCTGCCTGGCGGCCCTCGCATGGGACCTGTATGCGACGCATCATTCGTATGCGCTCCCGACGATCGGCGCGATGTGGCGCAGCCTGAAGGGCAATCCGGCCCTGTACTGGCACGCCTTCCTGACCACCCTCGGGGAAGTCGCGATCGGCGCCGGCTGCGGAATCCTTGCCGGGTTCCTGCTGGCCATCATGATGGTCCAGGTCCGGATCCTGGAGCGGGCTCTCATGCCACTGATGGTGACCTTGATGGTGACGCCGATCGTCGCGATCGCGCCGGCCCTGGTGATCATCTTCGGATTCGGCCCGGTGCCGAAGTATCTCGTTACCGCGATCGTCGTGTTCTTCCCCGTCCTGGTCAACACGCTTACGGGCCTGCGCGACGTCGACGGGCGCACCCTCGATGTCCTGACGACACTGCATGTCAGCCGCTGGGAGACGTTCTGGCACCTGCAGCTGCCCGGCAGCCTGCCGTTCCTGTTCGCGGGCCTCCGGATCGCCATGCCGCTGGCGGTCGTGGGCGCGACGATCGCGGAGATCGCCGCGGCGGGAACCTCGTCCGGATTGGGGTCGCTGGTCCAGACCGCGTCCGGCCAGGGCGAGCTGGCCATCGCCTGGACCGCGATCGTCCTGCTGTGCCTGCTCGGCATCCTGCTAACGGCCCTGCTGGCCGTGGTCAGGTCGCGGGTGCTCTGGTGGGATAACGCGGCAGCCCTCGCGAAGCGCCGGTAACGCTATCGCGACGGTGCGAAATCGGGTCAGCCCGGCTACTGGATCGCCACCTTCACCGACAGCTCTGTCGAGCCCTTAATCGGCAGCGACAGGGACCGGAATCCGCCTGCCGGATCCCGCACGAGCTCGAGGTAGTCGGACTCGCCGTTGTCGTTCATCACCAGCGCGCCGATCCGAAGCTGAGGCGCCACCACTTCAAACACCTGTCGGGCGAGCGAGGGACCGGAGCCTACCGGGAAGCCGTCGATCAGCGCGAAATCCACCGCCCCGCCCAGGTCGCGGAGCGTCTCTCGTGCGTCTCCCAGCCGGATGTCGGCAAAATCCGCCAGCCCGGCCGCTGCCAGGTTACGCCTGGCGGTCGCGACCTTCTCGGGCACGATCTCGGCGCCGACCACGGTGCCGCCGCCGTTATCGCGCAAGGCAGCAGCGAAGTAGATCGCCGAGACGCCGAAGGACGTCGCGAAGTCGACGACCCGGGTGGCCCCGGTTGCCCGGCACAGGAGGTAAATGAGGTCACCCTGCTCGGGCCGAATTGCAAGCGCGTGGCCTGCCCGGGCGAATGGATCCGCGAAAGAGGAGTCCCCGCCGCCGCGCCATCCTCCCCGGCCGCCTCCGCCGCGTCCGCCGCGTCCGCCGTCAGGCCGGCCCGACGGCCCATGGAGACGGTCCAGCACCGCGCGGACCCGCGGATCGATGAGGGGACCTCGATACGCCGCGGTGGAGGTCACCGGTTCTGGGTCCATCAGTCCTCCCCTCCGCTATTCCTCGGCCATGAGCCGGTACAGGGCCTGCCGGGCGCCGCGGACGATGGCGATGGCCTTTTCCATCTGCTCTGGCGTCGCGGCTCCCGCCACGTGGCGTCCGGCGCCCTGCAGATTCTGCATCTCGGTACGGAACTGCGAGTGCTGTGAGTCGGCCGGGAGGTCCGCCTCAACCGCGTCGACGCGACGTTGACTGGCCTGCTCGCGCCCTGCATCGGTGAGAGAAAAGACGCGCCGCCCCTCCGACTCCTCGCTTTCGACAAGGCCGCGATCCTGGAACATCTGCAGTAGCGGATAGATGGAACCTGGGCTCGGCCGCCAGCTGCCGCCACTGCTCTGCTCGAGCCGGTCCATCAGCTCGTAGCCATGCGCGGGCCCGTCCAAAAGGGCGGCAAGGATCAGGTCCGGCACCATTCCCCTGCGGATGCGATGGCCGTAACCTCCGCCGCCCCTGCCGCCGTGGTGTCCTCCGTGTCGTGGCATTTTCGGCTTTTCCCAGCTCCAGTAGTCCGGCGATCCCGTCAACAGATATATCGTGACAGTATCACAACCGACTGCCCGGCACCGTCTTGCGGACCCACCTGACGGTCACCGCACAGACCGTGTCTGCCTGACGAGGTACTCCCAGGTTCGGAGCAGGTAGGCGTCGGATTCCGCGTGAACGTACCGCTGGCCCGGTTGCTGGAGCGCGGGCGCGACACCGCCGGCGGCCGACGCCAGGATCTGCAGCCTGCACGCCCGTTCCAGCAGGATCGTGGTGGTCACAGCGGTCGGCACGCTCGAGCCGACGGCGATGACGCCGTGGCCGACGAGGAAAAGCGCGCGGGCACTGCCGAGGCACGCAGCCACGGCCGCGCCTAGTTCGGGGGTCTCGACCAGGCCGACCGGGTCCTCGAACCGCGGAACGCCCGCGGCGAACGCCCCCGCCCCGTTCGAGAACACATAGAGCGGCTGGCCGGACGCGGCCAGCGCGATACCGTACGGCGGGTGGCAGTGCACGACGCTGTCGATGTCGACTCGTGCCCGCAGGACCTCTGTATGGAGCGGATACTCGCGCGGCACCGTCGCCGATCCGGCCAGGCGGCGGCCGTCGAAGTCGATCAGCACGACATCGTCGGCGGAAACCTCGTCAAACCCGCGCGGCCCCGCCTTGAGCCAGATGCCGCGCCCGTCCGGATCGCGCCGCGAGACATGACCCCAGACGGGATCACCATGGTCGCCGGCGCCAAGCACGTGGCAGCCGGTGACTATCTCGGCTCCCGGCGTCCCCGCGCCCAGTGCCATCACGTCATTGCTCCTTGCCTCGCCCAGAGCGGTCCGTTCAATGTGTACGGTGCGGCTGCTGCGATGGCCATAGCCGCCAATGCAACCTAAGCGTGCGCGGCCATGCCGCGGCCATTTCAGATAGGCGGGAATCAGAGGGCGCGCAGGCCGCTGAGCACCTTGCTGAGCACATCCATGTCGGTGACGATGCCACGCTGAACCGCCACCCTGACCTCGATCATGTTCTCGTGGAGCAGATCGCCGAGGAGGACCCGGACCACGCCAAGCGGCAGGCCGACTCCCGCGGAGAGCTCTGCCACCGATACCGGGCTGCGGCAGAGCTCAAGGATGCGGCCGCGCTCGGGGCCGGAATAGCCGGCGTCCGCCGCGCCCGGAGTACGGGCGACGATGTCCGCAAGGTCGAATTTCCAATTCCCGCGCGGTCGCGTCCGGCCGCCGGTCACCGTGTAGGGGCGGGACACCGGGCCGGCATCCCGGTCCTCCCAGCTGCCTTCGTCCTCGTTCACAGCCGCGACTCACCCCACCTGCGGACGCTCTGCTCACCGGGCGGGCGCGCTGCGCCCGGCATTGCGGGGATCCGCGGTCATGTGCTGCCCGACACGCTTGAAGAGGATGGCCATCTCGTACGCGATCTGGCCGGCGTCCGCGCCTGCGTCGGCGACCAGGGCGAGACTCGTCCCGCCGCCAGGCGACGTGATGAACAGCAGCGCCGCCTCCATCTCGACGATGATCTGGGTCACCGCTCCGGTGCCGAACTTCGTCCCCACGGCGTACCCGAGGCCCTGTGCACCCGACGCGAGCGCTGCCAGGCGATCCGCCTCCGCGTCGCCCAGCCCCGGCGACCGGCCGAGCGGGAGTCCATCCGCGCTGAGAATGACCGCTGCCCGCACCCCGTCCGCGCTGGCCGTGAGGTTCGTGAGCAGCCAGTCCATTTCGCCCATGGTGGTCCCCGGACTCATCGCCGTCACCCGCCCTGTCCGTACCCCCGGCTGCCACCGGCAGAACCGCTGCCACCGGTGTCGCCGGTGTCGCCGCCATCGCCCAGGCCGCTCATCCAGCCTTTGCGGATGGATGACAGCAGCGCCCGCGCCTGCTCGGGAGAGCGCTCGGCCACCGGTTCGCGTGGCACGCTCTGCCTCCCCGCGTGCAGCTGCGGTGCCATATTGCCGCCCGGCTGCCGCTTCGGCAGGTCCCAGGAACCACCCGCCTGCGCTTCGCCGGACGAGTCGCTCGGCGGCGCCTGCCCGCCCCCCGTGCCGCCGAGGCCGCGGCCGGCCTCGGCGGACACGGTTTGCGCCGCGATGAAGGTCGGCTCTTCCTCCGCTACAACCAGCGCACGCGGCAGCAGCACTATTGCCAGCGTCCCGCCATAGCCTGACGGGCGCAGCGTGACCCGGATCTGATGCCGGGCGGCGAGCCGGCTGACCACGAAGAGGCCGAGCTGGTCGCTGTCGGCTAGGTCGAACTCGGGCGGCATCGCTAGGCGCTCGTTCAGCACCCTCAGCGTGGCTTCCGGGATGCCAAGGCCGCGGTCCTCGACCTCGATGGCGTACCCGTTGGACACCCGGCTCGACCTGACCTGGACGCGGCAGAAAGGCGGCGAGTAAAGCACCGCGTTCTCGATGAGTTCCGCGAGCAGGTGCGTGACGTCGGCGACGGCCGCGCCCTGCATGAACTCAGGCGCCTCCGAGGCGATCTCGACGCGCGTGTAGTCCTCGATCTCGCCGATGGCACCGCGGAGCACCTCGATGACGGGGACCGGCTGCCGCCAGGTCCGGCCGGGTGCCGCGCCGGAGAGAATGATGAGTCCTTCGGCCTGACGGCGCATGCGAGTAGTCAGGTGGTCGATCTTGAACAGCTGCTCAAGCGCGCCTGGATCCTCGGTGGAGTGTTCCATTTCGTCGAGCATGCGCAGCTGGCGCTGGAGCAGGGACTGGTTGCGCCTGGCCAGGCTGCGGAATACCAGGCTGACGCCGTTGCGCAGCGTGGCCTGCTCGACGGCCGCCTCGATCGCGGTGCGACGCACCTCGGAGAAGGCGGTTGCGGTATCGGTGACCTCTCGGGTTCTGGTGTCGAGGTTGAGCGGAGGCGCCTCGGCGTCAACGTCGACGTCTTGACCGGCGCGGAGCCGCTCCACCACGTTCGGGAGTCGCTCCTCCGCCAGGGCGCGGGCTGCGCGGCCCAGGTCGGTCAGTTCCCTTCTGATCCGGTTACCGAACCCGAGCAGCAGGACCGAGGAGAGAATAACGGCGAGAAGGCCGAGACCGCCGACGAGGATCAGCTGGTTCAGGATCGAGTTGGCGTTTTGCGCGTCGCCATTGATGACGTCTTCACGGGCGGTCCCGCCGGGCGGGATGAACTCCCTGATCACCTTGCCTGCGTCGGTCTCCCAGGTAGTGAAATCCACTGGCAGCGCCCGGCCGGGGCTGGCCGAGGTGATGTCATTCTCCAGACCCTGGAACTGGCTGAACGTGGCCGACCGGAAGATCGAGCCGAATGGATCGGGATTCAGTTCCCAGTCGACCGCTTCGGTACCCTCGCTTTCCAGGAGCCGCTGGTTGTCGACGATCTGGGTAAACAGCCGAAGTTCCGCGGCGGGCATGGCACCACCGGAGACCCGCGCGCCATTGACGAGCGCCGATTCCTCGTTGATGTCGCTAATGGCCAGACCTAGGCTGGCAGCCCCCTGGCCTTCGTTATAGAGCTCGATGTTGTCCGCCGGATTGTTCAGCGCGCTCACGAACGGGTTAATCGCGCCCACGATGTCGCCGTAATCCGTGAAGGCAGTCAGGGGCGTGACCGACCCGTCGTCTACCTCCTTGCGAAGCGAGGCGAGTCCGTTCACCCGGGCGAGCAGGGCTGCCTGCAGTCGCTTCTCAGCCGGCGTCTCTGAGCCGGCTGCCTTGTCCGCTCCGCCCTCGAAGGCCGAGATGTCAGCGTCGGTCTTCGACCTGTCCGCGTCCATTGCGATCCGCGATGACGCAGAGTAACCGCTCAGCCAGACGTAGGTATCGGATTGCTCGGTGCCGACCTCGTTGAGCAACTCTTCAAGCGGCCCGCCGAGGTCGCCGTTGACCGTTGTCGTCGCCCGCTCGCTGAGGGCCGGGCCGAGCGCCTCCGAGGCCGAGTAGCCCCACAGGGCGACCAGCGAGAGCAGGGGAATGATCAGCAGGATGGTGATCGTCGACCGGATTGCCTGTTGCCGGCCAGGACCACGTTTGCGGCCGCCTCGACGGTGACTGACATGCGGCATGCGCCCCGCCGGCGTGACTGGGCCGCGCACGGCCGGTTCGCTATCGCCGCCCGCTGGCTTATCGTAATCGGCATACTCGCTCGGCTTCGCTCCCGGCCGAGGTCGGTCGGCCCCTGACCCTCGTTCCAATGCTTCGAGACTCATCGAGTTTCCTGTCTCCGGCAACATCAGCCCTAGAGGATCGCCGACTACGATCAGCAATCAGCTGCATAGCAATGGGGAATAAATCAGGCCAGGTATTGCATGCTTCTCGGCGCTCCGGACATCTGGGTCGTGCGCCCGGCCCATACCTTACAGACCAGAGGGCGCGACGGTAATATGCGAAACGGTAATTGTAAGCATTCAGGCCTCGTAACGCTGTTGCCTAACCACGATCCTTGATCCCGCCGGGGATTCCGTGCCACGATGGCGGATCGCCGCCGCCAAGATCACGATGAGGACGCAGCCGCCTCCTTGACGAACCGGCGGACGGCGTCGTTGAACAGGTCAGGGGTTTCCCAGTACATGGAGTGAGGCGCGCCGGGCACGACCTCCACCCGGGCTCCGGTGAGCAGTTCGCCGGCGCGGCGGACGGTCGCCGGGCTGAGCACGCTGTCCCGCTCCCCGGCCAGCAGCAGCACGGGGAACGGCGCGGCGTTGACTTCCTCGACGCTGGGGCCGTCGCTGTTCAAGTTGCGCAGGTCGGCCATTGTCGCGGTGTTGAACGTGCCCATCTGCCTGAACAGGAACGCCAGGTCCGGCCGCCGCGCGCGGAACTCGGGCGTGAGCAGCCGGTCAAGCACCGGCAGCCGTTCCGCGGCGGCACGGTCGGCCCGCACGAGCGCGGCGAGCTCATCGTGCCGCAGGCCGCCGAGGGAGTGCGCCAGGATGACACCGGACGCGAGATCGGGCCGGTCGAGCGCGGCCCGCAGCGCGGCGGCCGCACCGATCGACTGTCCGACGAGCACGGGGCCGGCTGGCACGGCGCCCGCGTCGAGCACCGCGTCGAGCACCGCCACGATGTCGCCGGGGAAGGCCCTGGCGTCGTGGTCGTGCTCCCACCGGGTGTTGCCGAAGCCCCGCAGGTCCATCGTGATGACCGTATGGTCGCCCTGCAGCGCCGCGACCTGCTGCCACCACGCGGCGTGGTGCCCGCCAGAACCGTGCACGAACAGCACGGCCGGCCCGCTGCCGTGCACCTCGTAGTAGACCCCGGCGCCGTCGGCGCCCTGCGCGTAGGCCATCGCCCTCCTCACCGGTCCTCGGCGAGCGCGGCGCGCGCCTCCTCGGCGGAGTTCGCCGCCCCGGCATCCGAAGCAGCGGCAGGCGCGGCGGCCTTCGGCTGGTAGTCGCGGCGATGGTGGTAGACAAGCTCGATCATCGTGTGGTCGGGGTCGTGGATGTAGCAGAACTGCGAGTTGTTCTCCGGGCGGGTGATCGGCCTGGTGTGCCGGATGCCGAGCTCGCGGAGGTGGGCGAGGAACCCCTCCCAGTCCTCCACCTCGATCGCGAAGTGGTAGGGCGACATCCGGTCCATCTCCTCGACCGGCGTGAAGTGCAGGTCGAAGTTGCCGCGGGTCATC
This sequence comes from Streptosporangiaceae bacterium, assembly GCA_030040475.1. The sequence continues at coordinate 19,419 of JASHTQ010000127.1, read as the reverse complement.
AGCACGACCTTGGTGTTGCTCTTGGGCTTGATGTACTTCATGCCGAAGACCTTCGAGTACCACTCGATGGTGCGCTCGGGATCGGTGGTGGGGAAGTTGACGTGGTGGATGTAGGCGGGCCGGTCGCTCATGAAACTGTCTCCTCGATGACTGGGTTGCTCAGCGTTCCGATGCCGTCGATCGTGATCTCGACGACCTGGCCGGGGACCACGGCAGCGGTCTCGTCGGTGCCCATCCACACGACGTCGCCGGGACTCAGGGTGATGTAGCGCGACATCGCGCAGATGAAGTCATAGGGGTCGAAGAGCATGTCGCCGGTGGCGAAGCTGGCCCGCACCGAGCCGTCCACCCGCACCGTGGTCGTCGCGGACAGCGGGTCGGCGCCGGTGACGATGTACGGCCCCATCGGCTTGAACGTGTCGCTGTTCTTCGACCGCCAGAAGGTGCGGTCGGTGCGCTGCCAGGTCCGCGCGCTGACGTCGTTCCCGATCGTCCAGCCGAACACCGCCTGGCGCGCCTCCTCCCGGCTGCAGCGCCTGACGGCCACGCCGATCACGGCGACAAGCTCGCCCTCGGCGACGAGCGGCTCGTCGTAGTCGGCGGGCCTGACGATCGCCTCGCCGGGCCCGATCAGCGCGCTGTTGGCCCGGTACCCGATCTCCGGCCTGACCGGGACCTGCCCGGCGTCGGCCGCCCGTTCGGCATGACCCTTGTAGTTCAGGCCAGCGCAGAAGAACGTGCCGGGGATGACCGGCGGCAGCAGGCGCACGTCCGCGAGCCGCCGCCGCCTGCGCAGCCTCCGGTAGCCGCCGAACGGGCCGCCGGCCACGGCCGTGATCGCGTCGCCCTCCACGATGCCGTACCGCGCCCGCCCGGCGTCATCGAACCGGCACCAGATCACGGGGTCAGCTTGTGCGAGACGCGCTTGGTGACCAGGTAGCCGGCCAGCCCCTCCGGGCCGCCCTCCCGGCCGTAGCCGCTGTCCTTGACGCCGCCGGACGGGGCCTGCGGCACCGAGCCGCCGCAGTGGTTGACGGACAGGATGCCCGCCTCGAACCCGGTGATCAGCCGCTCGGCGGTCGCCGCCGATTCGGTGTAGCCGTAGGCCGCCAGGCCGTAGGGAAGCGCGTTCGCGGCGGCGAGCGCCTCATCCAGGTCCTCGAAGCCCGCGATCGGCGCGACCGGCCCGAACGGCTCCTCGTGCAGCAGCGCGGCGGCCGCGGGGACGTCCACAAGCACGGTCGGCGGGTAGAAGTAACCAGGGCCGGGCGCGGGCTCGCCGCCGAGCACGACCTGCGCGCCGCGCTGGACCGCGTCCGCCACCAGGCGGTGCACGCCGGCCCGGCGGCGCTCGCTCACCATGGGGCCCATCTGCACGCCGTCCTCAAGCCCGTTGCCGACCTTGAGCCCCTTCATCGCCTCGACGAACGCGTCGGTGAAGGCCGGCAGGACGCGCCGGTCGACGAGGAACCTGCTCGGCGAGGTGCAGACCTGCCCGGCGTTCGCGACCTTGGCCCGCACCGCCGACCTCGCGGCCGCGACCGGATCGGTGTCCGCGCAGACGATCACCGGCGCGTGCCCGCCGAGTTCCATGATGGCGGGCTTCATGGCCGCGGCGGCCAGCCCGGCGATGTGCTTGCCGACGGGGACCGAGCCGGTGAAGGCGACGAACCTGATCGCCGGATCGGCGATGACCCGGCGGGATATCTCGTCGGGGACGCCGAACAGCACGTTCAGCACCCCCGGCGGCAGCCCGGCCTCCTCGAACGCCCGCGCCAGCAGGTAGACCGTGCCGGGCACCTCCTCCGACGGCTTGATGACGATGGAGCACCCGGCCGAGAGCGAGGCGGCGATCTTGCGCATCGGGCCGCCCGCGGGGAAGTTCCACGGCACGAACGCCCCCACCGGGCCGACGGGCACCCGGCGCACCGAGAGCACCTCGCTCGCGTCGCTGGGGATGATCCGCCCGTAGGCCCGGCGCCCCTCCTCGCAGTCCCACTGCAGCAAGGCGGCCGCGCGGTGCACCTCGCCGACCGCCTCCTTCAGCGGCTTGCCCTCCTCGACCGTCATCACCCGGCCGATCTGCGCGGCCCGTTCGCGGATCAGCGCGGCGGCGCGGAGCAGGATCGCCGACCGGAATTCCGGCCCGGCGTCGCGCCAGCGCGGGAAGGCGGCCCGCGCCGCCTCGATCGCCCGGTCCACGTCGCCGGGTTCCGCGAACGGCACCCGGCCGAGCACCTCCCCGGTCGCCGGGTTGACCACGTCCTCCTCGCGCCCGGCGGCGCCGCGCACCCACTCGCCGCCGACGTACATCGCCACATCGGGATAGTCGCTCACGTGTGCTCCTGTGGGTCGCGCGAGGTCCGCAGCGTCCAGATGGTGTGCGGCGGGGTTTCCGCGTGGTCGTTGGGCCCGTAGCTGTCGTCGACCCGGTCCATGTCCGCCGCGAACTCGACCCGGCCGCCGCACGGTGCCTGGATGAACCGGAAGATATTGGAGCCGACCGTGTGCCTGCCAAGGCGGCGCGCCTCCTGCCACCCGCGCTCGATCATGTCGTTGGCGCCCACGATCACCTCGTCGACGTTGGCCACCTCGTACGCCGTGTGGTTGACCGCCGCCCGGTCGGGCCGGTGGCACAGCAGCAGCGTGTGATGGTCGGTGTCGCCCGGGGCGCGCATGAACACGCCGACCTTCTGCACCCGGTCGGTGGGCACGAAGCCCAGCCGGTCGGTGTAGAACGCGACGGCCCGCTCCCGCCCGTCCTTGGGGATGTCGAGGGCCACGTGGCACAGTCGCAGCGGCCGCACCCGCCCCGGGTCCTGGACCGGCCGATTCCACCGGGTCACCGCCCCGGACCTGTTGGCACCCGGGTAGCCGGCGCCCGGGTAATCGGACACTGCGACGACGGGCCGGCTGACCGCCAGCCCGACGCCGAAGCCGGTCTCGTCGACCGTGTGCACCTCTCCGCCGGCCCGCCGGACCTCCCTGTCGGCCGCCAGCCGCGCCGCCGCCTCATCGAGGGCCTCGGCGGTGTCCACGCCCCAGATCACCGAACGCAGCGTGGGCCCGTCCTGCACCGGTTCGGGCAGCCCGGGGTCGTCCATCGGCCTGACCTCGACGACCTGCCCGGTCTGCGTCGCGAACCGCGCACCGGGGCCGTCGCCGGCCAGGGGCGACAGACCGAAATCGCCGAAGAAGCGCTCGCACTCCGCCACGTCGGGCACGCCGTACACGACCCTCTCCACCCGCATGACCGTCATCGCCGAACGGACTCCCTGAGAAGAAGCAGTGTGTCTGGCCGCCTGCACCTGGCAGCTTAAGCCGCCCGGCATGACCGTGGCCGAAGCCTTTTGTTGCAGGTTCGGACCGCTGTCCTCACGCCGACTTGGCCTGGGCGGCCGGCTTGGCCACGGCAGCCTGCCCCTGGCGGCGGAACCATTCGGTGACGAAGTCCAGGAACAGCCGGACCCGGGCCGGGGTCTGGCCGCCGGGCGAGTGCAGCGCATACAGCGGCCGGTTCGGCACCCCGCAGCCGGGCACCGCATCGACCAGCGAGCCGTCCGCGAGCTCCGCGCCGACCAGGCGGACGGGCAGCAGCGCGATCCCGCGGCCGGCCAGCGCCGCCTTGCGCAGGGTCAGGTAGCTGTTGGAGGAGTAGACCGGGTCGCTGATCTTGATGTGCACGTCGTGCCCGGCGTGCTGCAGGTGCCAGATCTGGTCGTGCGTGTTCACCAGGCAGTCGTGCTCGTTCAGGTCGGCCACGCCCGCGGGCTGCCCGGCGCGCCGCAGGTAGTCAGGCGAGGCGCAGAGGGTGAAGTCCAGGTCGGCGATCTTCCTGAGCATCAGGTTGCAGTCGCGCACGTGGCGGGTGTGGAACGCCACGTCGAACCCCTGGTCGAGGAAGTCGTAGGAGCGCTCGGACATGCCGCCGACCTCGAACCTGATGCGGATCTTCGGGTAGCGGGCCGAGAAGGCGACGATGGCATCGCCCACGTCGTTGCTGCCGATCCACTTGGGGCTGATGATGGCCAGCGAGCCCTCGGCCTTGTCCCGCAGCCCGCGCAGCGCCGCCTCTTCACGGTCAATTTCGTCGATGATCCGCGCCGCGAACTCCGCGTACCTGGTGCCCGCGTCGGTCAGGCTGATGGTCCGCGCGGTTCGGTTGACGAGCCGGACGCCCAGCGTCCGCTCCAGCTCTGCGACGTGCCGGGATACCAGCGAACCCGAGATCCCGAGGCCGCGGGCCGCCTGGCTGAAGCTGCGGGACTTCGTCACGCCGACGAAGCTGCGCATGATCGTTAGCTGGTCCATGGTGCCTCTCGCCGCTGCGGATCCGTTACATCCTGTGCGACCTGTCACGACGCCGGAAGCTCTAGCTTCGAAACCTTAGCTTGCATGACGTGCACGCGAAAGCCCTCAGGCGCCGCCCGGCGAAGGCACCGGCACGCCGAGTGCCGCGGCGACGTCGCGAAGCTCGCCCCACACCTTCGCGCCGAGCGGCACGCCATCGCGGCGCCGGGCGGCCTCGCTGCGCCGTCCCCGCTCGCCGGGCACGAGCACCTCGCGGGTCCCGTCGGCGGCCGGCAGCGACTTGATCGCGTCGACCGTGTCGTCGACCGCCGCGGTGAATTCCGCCAGCGGCAGGAAGGCGGAGACGTCGACGGCGAGGATGAACGCGTTCTGCCGGTGCCGCCTGCCCTCCTTGCTGCCGGAGTGGTAGCCGGGCACGATCGGGTTCGCCGCGAGCCCACTGGCCAGCATCTCGAACACCAGGCTCATCCCGGAGCCCTTGGCGCCGCCGACCGGGAGCGGCACGGCGGCGAGCGCCGGGTCGGTCGTCGGCTCGCCGTCCGCGGTGGCCGCCACGCCCGGCGGCAGCGCCGCGCCCGCCGCCTTGAGCTGGGCGATCCGGCCGAGCGCCATGACGGCGGTGGCCATGTCGAGCAGCACGAGCCGGTGGCGGCCGGCCGGCACCGCCACGGCCAGCGGGCTGGTGGCCACGGCGGCGCCGCGCGCGCCCGCGTACGCCATGTTCGGCACCCCGGCGACCACGGCGACCGCGGCCATCCCGGCCTCGGCGACCCGGCTGGCGTAGTAGCCGATCGCCCCGGTGTGCACGGTGCCGCGCACCGTGGCCCAGCCCACGCCCGACAGGCGCGCGCAGATCACGGCCTCGTCAGCCGCGAGGTTCATCGCGACAGGTCCGGGCGCGGCGTGCGCATCCACGATCGCGATGGCGGACCGGGGCCGCTGCACGGTCGGCACGGCGTCGGGCACCGACTGGCCGTTGTCGAACAGTTCAAGGTAGCGCGGCACCCGGGAGACCCCGTGCGAGTCGATGCCGCGCAGGTTCGCCCAGACGAGCGCGTCGGCCACCGCCGCCGCGTCGGCTGACCGCGCGCCTCGTGCCGCGAAGATGCCCGCCACCAGCGCCCGCAGGTCGTCCGTGCCGACGACGACCTTCGCGCCGCGCCCCGGAGCCGCCGGATTAGTCATGACACCAAAGCCCTTCGCCTAGCGGGTGAGGATGACGTTGACCACCGCGCTCTGGCCGCCGTGCACCGCGGCGATCGCCTCTTCCAGCGCGGGGACAAGCTCCTTCGTGGCCGACACGGTAAGCCCGAGGGCGCCCGCCGCCGCGGCCACGGCCGCCGCGTCCGGCTGGGCCGACAGGTCCACGCCGAGGAAGCGCCCGGTGCGGGCCGCGACCCCGTCCGGGTAGGCCCGGGTGTGGTTGTGCCGCATGGACAGGTACTTGCCGTTGTTGAAGACGACCACGAGCAGCGGCAGGCCGTACTGGGCGCAGGCCATCAGGCCGGCCGGCACCGGGTTGTACAGCCAGGAGCCGTCGCCGACGGTCAGCACGGTCAGCCGCCCGCCCAGGGCGAGCTTCGCGCCGAGCGCGACGCCGAGGCCCTGCCCGAGCCCGCCCTGCACGTACCGGTAGCGCCCGGGCGCCTCGGCCATCAGGTGCCGCGCGATCGCCCGGCTGTGCGTGATCGTCTCGTCGATCACCGCCGCGTCGGCGCCGATGAGGTCGCGCAGCGTGGCGGCCACCGCGACGGGATCGACCTGCCCGCCGGCCGAGCCGAGCGCCGCAAGCTCGGCCTCGCGGCGCTTGCCGTCCGCCACCGCGAAGGCCTGGCCGAGGCGCTCGCGCCTGGCCCGCACCGCCGCGGCGTCCACGCCGGTCTCTCGCAGGCCCGCGGTGATCGCGCGCAGCGCGGCGGCGATGTCGCCGCCGACGTAGTGGTCGGCGGTCAGCACCTGGTAGGCCATCTGCGGGCGGTGCGGCGCCTCGTCGATGACCAGCACGGCGGCGTGCCCGGGCTTTGCGCTCGGCGGGTACCACGGCGACCGGCAGCCGACGAGCACCACCAGGTCGGCCTCGGCGGCCAGCGCGGCCAGTTCGCCGCCCGCGTGCAGCGGATGGGTGCGCGGGAAGTTCGCGCACACCGCCGACTGGGGCTCGACGACTGGGATCGCCAGCAGTTCGGCGAGCTCGACAAGCGCCGCGAAGGCGGCCGGGTCACGCCCGGCGGACTCCACCGCGAGCACCGGCCGCCGGGCCGCGGCGAGCAGCCCGACCGCCGTCCAGACGTCCTGCTCCGCCGCCACCACCCGCGCCGCGGCCGGGACCGGGCCGACGGCGGGCGGGCGCCGCCACGGGGCCAGCAGCACCTCGACCGGGGTGTTGACGTAGACCGGACCGGCCGGGACCTCGGCGGCGATCTCCCCGGCCCGCCGCACCATGCCGTACAGCACGCCGACGTCGGCCGCGGCGTTCGCCCACTTGGTAAACGGCGCGGCAAAGGACTGCGGCCCGCCGACCATGGACAGGTTCCGGTACCACTGCGAGCCCGGGTCACGGCCGTCGGCGTCGCCGTAACCGGTCGACTCGCCGGAGCACACCACCATCGGCGCTCCGGCAAGCAGCGCGCCGTGGATCGCGTTGGCGCCCTGCAGCAGCCCCGCGCCCGCGTGCAGCAGCACGACCTGTCCCCGCCCGGTGACCGCGGCGTAGCCGGTGGCCATCGCCACCGCGATCGTCTCGTGCGCCACGTCCAGGTACCGCGGCCCGGCCAAGCCGCCCCCCGTCGACTCCGCCTGCCGCGCGAGCGCCTCCCAAACCGGCGCCCACTCCGACCCGGCGGAGGAGAAGATGTAGTCGGCGCCCAGGTCCCGGCACGCCTGCAGCAGCGCCTCGCCCCCGTCCAGCGGCTCCTCGGGTCCTGGGTCGAGGCCCGCGCCGACGTCCGAATAGCTCATGCGGTCACTGGAATCGGCCAGCCGAGGCACTCGCAGATCCCGCGGCCCATGATCTGCTCCAGTTCCTCGTCGGTGAACGGGAAGTGCTTGGTGAACTGCTCGATCGCGTCGGTGTAACTGATCCCGTGGCTCATCAGCCGGGTCAGGTCGGTACCCCAGAAGCAGCGCTCCGGGCCCATCTTGTCGACCATCTCGCGGACGTACTTCGCGATGTTCAGGTTGGGGAACGGCTGCGTCGAGTACCCGGGGATGGCCGAGACCTTGACGTAGATGTTCGGCCGGGCGCACAGGTCCGCGGTCTCGCTGACCCAGTAGCCGATGGAGTCGTCCACGCAGCGGGCCATGATGCCCATGTGGTCGATGATGATCTTCAGGCCGGGGTGCCGGTCCGCGATCGCGCCGAGTTCGGCCTTCCAGATCGGGGCGTGCACCATCGTGGGCAGGCCGAGTTCCTCGGCCAGCGGCCAGTACCAGTCGTTGGTGCCGTCGATCATCCAGTTCCTGTCGATCGGCCGGTGGAAGGTCAGCCGGGTGCCCTTCACGTACGGGTTCGCGGCGAACTCGCGCATCAGCGCCTCCCCCTCGGACGGCTTGTTCTGCGGGATCCTGGCCATGATCCCGAACCTGTCCGGGTGCGCCTGGCAGGCCTCGAGCGCGTAGTCGATGCGGTCGCCCTCCCAGGAGGGCGGGATGATCAGCGCGCGGTCCACGCCGGCCTCGTCCATCAGGGCCAGGCATTCGGCGTAGCTGAAGGCCTCCTCCCGGTGCCCGTTGAGCCGCATCCGCTCTCTGGCGCCAGGGATCCAGGGCCGGTCAGGGGTTTCCTCGCGCCAGATGTGGACCTGTGAATCGACGATGAACACGAACGTGGCTACCTTTCTCTACCGAGCCGAGAGCCGGGCTCTGAACCGTCCCCCGTGCCGGGACCCGTGCCGGGACCCGTGCCGGGACCCGTGCCGAGCGGGAGGTCTAGCGCGGCGACGATGTGCTCGGCGATCGCCATCGACGCCGTCGCCGCGGGGGACGGCGCGTTCCGCACCGACGTCACGTCGCCGACCCGGTTGATGCGGAAGTCGTCGACGAGCGAGCCGTCGGGGTCCACCGCCTGCGCCCGCACCCCTGAGGGGGCGGGCATCACGTCGCCGGGCTCCAGCCAGGGCAGGTAGGTCCTGGCCTCGGCGAGGAAGGCCCGCCGGGACAGCGACCCGCGTATCTCGCGCACGCCAGTGCGCCAGTTCTTCCTGGCCAGCCGCCAGAACGGGGCGGACCGGGCGAGCCGCGACAGCTCCGCGGCGGACACGTCCCTGCGCCGGTAGCCCTCCCTGGCCAGGGCGAGCACCGCGTTCGGGCCGAGATCGGACTCGCCGTCGATCCGCGGCGTCAGGTGCACGCCGAGGAACGGGTACTTGGGGTCGGGCACCGGATAGATGAGGTGCCGCACCCGGTCCCTGGCGTGCGGCCGCAGCCGCAGGTACTCGCCGCGGAACGGGATGATCTCCGGCGCCGCCTGGTCCCCGGCCGCCGCGGCGAGCAGGTCGGCCTGCAGCCCGGCGCAGATGACCAGCCGGGACAGCCGGTAGGACCCGCCGTCCGCGATCGCCCACAAACCGCCCCGGCGGTCCACGCCGGTCACCGTCACCCCGAAGAGCACGTGCCCGCCGTGCCGCCGCACGTCGTCCGCGAACGAGCGCGCGATCGCCGGGTAGTCGACGATGGCCGTGGTGGGGGAGAGCAGCGCGGCCCGCCCCGCCACGTCCGGTTCGAGCTCCCGCATCTGCGCCGTGTCCAGCCAGCGGACGCCCGGCACGCCGTTGGTCTTCGCCCGGCGCTCCAGCTCGCGCAGCTTGACCGTCTCGGCCTCGTCCCTGGCGACCACGAGCTTGCCCCGCGCGTCCCAGCGCAGGCCGCGATCCGCGCAGTACTCGCGCAGCAGGTCGACGCCGCGCCGGCACATCCTCGCCTTGGCCGAGCCCGGCTTGTAGTAGATCCCGGCGTGCACCACGCCGGAGTTGCGCCCGGTCTGGTGCGCGGCGACACCGGGCTCCTTCTCGAAGACCGTCACCGGCACCCCGGCGCCGGCCAGCTGCCTGGCCACCGCCAGCCCCACGATGCCGGCCCCGACGATCCCGACTGGAGCCGTCACGCTGTCTCCCCACGCTGGCAGCGGAGGCGGCCGGGACTCACCATGCGTACCTCACCGCCGCGGTCTTGATGCGAGTGTAGAACCGCAGGCCGGGCGCGCCCTGTTCCTTGAACGCAGAACCGGACTCACGGAACCCGCCGAACGGATGGTGCACGTCCCAGCCGGACGTCGGCAGGTTAACCGCTACCTGCCCGGCCTCGGCCCGGTCGATGAACTCATGGGCACGCCGCAGGTCGGCGGTGAACACTGCGGCGGAAAGACCGTACCTGGATCCGTTGGCGAGCCGCACCGCCTCGTCGAAGCTGCCCGCCCGTGTCATAGCCAGAACGGGCCCGAATATCTCCTCTCGCCACAGCGGCTGGCCCGGGTGGACCCACACGAGCGTGGGCTGCACGTAGCAGCCGTACTTCAGCGATTCGCCGGCCGGCCTGCCGCCGCCGGTGACCACGTCGGCGCCCTCGGATCGCGCCCGCTCGACGTGGGCGAGCACGCCGTCGCGGTGGCCGGGCGTGCTGAGCGGGCCCAGCGTGGTCGCGGGGTCAAGCCCAGGGCCGAGGACGCACGCCTCGGCCCGGCTGCGCAGCAGGTCAAGCAGGGGTGACGCCACCGACTCCGCGACGATCAGCCGGCTTGTCGCGGTGCAGCGCTGGCCGCCCTGGCCGAACGCCGCGGCCGCCACCGTGGCGGCGGCGAGCTCCAGGTCGGCGTCCGCCAGCACGACCGAGGCGTTCTTCCCGCCGAGCTCGGCCTGCAGCCGCACGTTCCGGTCCGACAGCGCGCGACGCAGCCGGCGGCCGACGTCGTTCGACCCGGTGAACGTCACCGCGTCCAGTTCCGGGTCGGTCAGCAGCGCGTCGGAGATCTCCTGGTTGCGGCCGGTGACCACGTCGAGGACGCCGTCCGGCAGGCCGGCCTCCCGCAGCAGCCTGGCCAGCCAGTTCGCGATCATCGGCGTCTGGCTGGCGGGCTTGAGCAGCACCGCGTTTCCGGCGATCAGCGCCGGCGCGAGCTTGCGGGCCGGAGTCAGCAGCGGGTCGTTCCACGGCGTGATGGCCAGCACCACGCCGACGGGCTCGCTGCGCACGGTCGTCTGTGTCCCGACGCGCCCGTCGGCCAGGATCTCGCCCCAGGGCTGACGGCCGAACGAGGCGTAGTAGTCGAAGAAGTCGGCGGTCTTCGCCACCTCTATCCCGGCCTCGGCCAGCGTCTTGCCGTTCTCCCTGACCAGGGTGACGGCGCCGTCCTGGGCCCGGGACCTGATCAGGCCGGCGCAGGCGGCCAGCACGGTGGCGCGGTCCAGCGGGCCGGTCTGCCGCCAGGCCCCCAAGCCGGCCCGCGCCCGCTGATAGGCCGCCGCGACGTCGCCCGGCGTCATCGCGGGGACCTCGCCCACCACGCAGCGCACGTCGGCGGGATCCCGGATCGCGAGCGCGGCGCGGCCGTCCGTGCCCGGCGACGCGACACCGCCCGGATCTTCGCTGTGCTTCACCACGCCGCAGTTCCCCTGTCAGCCGTGCCCGCCGCACCCGGCAAGCGGGCACGGCGATAGTCATATGGCGCTGGTCATATTAGGACGGGCCGGAGGCCACGGTCAGCAATGGAAAACGTAACCTTAGCTTTCGCTCTTGCCGTCGGCGGACTGCCTAGCATTGGTCCGGTCGGGCTACGTGAACTGTCCTGCCATACGGGCAACTGGTAGGTGGCGATGAGCACTGCCGTCGCTGACGGAGTCAGGATCTATTACGAAGCCCACGGAGCGGGCCCGGCCGTGGTGTTCGCGCACGGCGCGGGAGGCGCGGATGGCCGAAACGTACAGGTTCCACGCGGACCACGTCGGCAGCCTGCTGCGGCCGCCCGCGCTGCTCGAGGCCCGGCGGCGTGCCGAGGCCGGGATGATCGGGCCCGATGAGCTCTCCGCAGCCGAGAACGAGGCGATCTCGGCCGCGGTCAGGATGCAGAAGAAGGCCGGCCTGGAGATCTTCACCGACGGGGAGTTCCGGCGCCGCGACTTCAGGTCCGGGGTCGTCGACGCCTTCGACGGCTTCACCGCCGAGGAAGCCGAGATGCCATGGCGCGGGCCCGGCGGCACCGTCACGCTGCCGGGCGTGCAGTACATCGTCACCGAGCGCCTCACCCCGGGAGGCCGGACAGCCGACCGCGACGTCGCATTCCTGCGCACGCTGACCAGGGGTCACCTCAAGATGACGCTGATCGCGCCGGGGTTCGTCGCGGAGAACTGCTGGCGAGACGGCGTGACCGACCGGGTCTACGACTCCCGGGAGGAACTCGGTGCCGAGCTCGCGGCCTGGACCCGGTCACGGATCGAGGCGCTCTTCGGTCAGGGCGTGATATACGTGCAGCTCGATAATCCTGGCTACAGCCGCTTCCTGCGCTCGCACGCGCGATCCGGGGACGGCAGCCAGAAGAGCCACGACACCGGGGCGTTCGAGCGGATGCTCGCGGCCGACACGGCGGCCGTCGCCGGCCTGCGGCGGCCGGCCGGGGCATCGATCGGCATGCACGTCTGCCGGGGAAATAACTCGAGCCGGTGGCTCGCCGAGGGCAGTTACGCCCCGATCGCCGAGCGCCTGTTCGGCTCGCTTCCCGTCGACCGCTTCCTGCTCGAGTTCGACGACGAGCGCGCCGGGGGCTTCGAACCGCTGCGATACGTGCCAAGCGGGAAGATGGTCGTCCTCGGCCTGGTCAGCACGAAGACACCGCGGCTGGAGGACCTGGACGAGCTTGTCGCGCGGATCGACGAGGCCGCGGCCCTGATCGACCTCGACGACCTCGCGGTCAGCCCGCAATGCGGCTTCGCGTCGGTCGCCCTGGGCGGCAACAGCCTGACACCACAGGACCAGCTCAAAAAGCTCCAGCTCGTAGGGGACGCCGCGAACGCGGCGTGGGGCCTGACCGGCTGACGGCCCCGACGGCCCGACGGCCCGACGGCTACCGTTCGACGATCACCTCGGGGAACGTGTGCAGCCGCGGTCCCGGGCCGTCCGGGCCGATCAGGTAGTTGTCGCAGACCCAGGAGAACACCCCGTCGCGCATGTACTTCGGATGGCACGCCATGTTCATGTCCGGCTCGATCGCCATCGTCTCGTCGAAGCGGATGAACGGGCGCTCGACGAGGTCGTAGCCCTGGGCGTGACAGTGGATGCGCCGCTCCTGCGGGCGGCCGTTCGAGCGCATGAACTCGTTGTAGGCCTCGAAGATGTCGGCGGCGCGATGACCCGGCCGCAGCTGGTCGAGGGTGAACCGGCGCGCCTGAAGCGTGAACTCGAACTCCTCGGCGACCTGCTGGGGGACTGGCCCGAGCGTGCACGTCCGGCCGAGCTCGGTGTACAGGCCACCGGGACCGTCGACCTCGACGAGCAGGGCGAACACGTCGCCGTATCGAAGCACCCGGTTCTGGTGGTGCCGCGGTTTGGTCGGGGCGGGCGTGCCGAACGGCGCCGCGCCCGCCAGGTAGATCCCGGCCTCGCTGCCGAGTTCCTGCGCGCGCCGCCGCGCGACGGCGATGACGTCGCTCTCCTTCTTCCCGGGCTCCACGGCGTCAAGCGCCGCCTGCATCACCTCGTCCTGCAGCGCGGCGGTCGCCCGGATCAGCTCCCGCTCCGCCGGGGACTTGATCGCCTTGATCCGGTCGACAAGGTCGGAGGACTCCACCAGGCGCGCGCCGGGCAGCCCGCGCCTGACGCACTCGCCGAACGCGAACGACATCTGGTACGTGCCGACCAGCCCGATCGTGGACCGCTGGAACGGCTCGAGCGCCCTGAGCGCGAACCCGGCGTCGTACTCGCGCGTATAGGGCGCGGACGGGAAGCTCGCGGTCGACACCAGGCGCTCGACGCCGCGCCAGACGCCGTCGGTCCCGTCCTGCAGGTCGCGGACCTCGCCGAGGACGCCGTGCGCGATCACGGTCATCGCCGACTCCCGCGGGAAGACGACCGTCGTCGGGTAGTAGCCCGCGGGCATGTCGGTCAGCCACCGGACGTAGCCGCCGACGCACTCGGAGTTGTTCTGCACGAGCAGCACGTCGACCTGCTCGGCGCGCATCGCCTCGCGCACCGCCGCCCAGCGGCGCTCGAGTTCCGCCGTCGGGATCGGGGTGTTGAGGCGCTCGGAGAGAACCTCAGGAAAAGTCATCGCTGTCCTCTCTGGAAACCAGGTTGACCATCTGGTCGCGGCGGCCCGCGACGTAGGCGCGCAGGTTCGGCTCCAGGACCGACAGCGTCTGCTCCGCGTACAGGTCATGGTGGCCGCCCGCGTGCGGCGTCACGATCACGTTCTCCAGCTGCCACAGCGCGCTGTCGGCGGGCAGCGGCTCGACCGCGAACACGTCCAGGCCGGCTCCCGCGATCGTCCCCGACCGCAGCGCCGCGACCAGGGCGTCCTCGTCCACCACCGCGCCGCGCCCGAGGCTGACCAGGTACGCCGTGGGCTTCATGGCCGCGAGCAGTTCGGCGTCGACGAGCGGGCGGCCGTCCGACGGCGCGGGCACGACAAGCACCAGGAAGTCCAGCGAAGGGGCGACACCGACGAGTTCATCCCGGCCGAACATCCGGTCCACCCCGGGAACGGGCCTGACCGTGCGCGAGAAACCGTAGACGCGCATGCCGAACGCCCGGCAGACGCCCGCCAGGTGCATGCCGACCGCGCCCATGCCGACGATGCCCACGGTCCTGGACGCCAGCATGCGCTGGGGCACGCGCTCCCAGGTCCGCGCCGCCTGGTTGCGGAGCATCGCGGGAACGCCGCGCGCCAGCGCGAGCATGTGCAGCAGCGCCATCTCCGACATCTGCGGTCCGTGGATGCCCGCGGCCGTCGTGACGAGCACGTCGCGCCCTGCCAGCGCCTTCCGGATGTGCTCGTGCCCGCTGATCAGGCACTGCACCCATTCCAGGCGCGGCATCCGGGCGGCGACCTCGGCGCTGAAGTGAATGCCGGGCAGCGGGACCCCCATGGTCGCGAGCACCTGGGTGCCCGCCAGGTACGGCTCCGCGTCGGCAAACGACGCGGCGGCGATGATCTCCACGCCACCGAACGCGTCGCGCAGCGCCGCCTCGTACCAGTCGCAGCGCCGGTCGACCACCAGCATCCGCAGCTTCGCCACCTCAGCCATCACCCGGAGCCATCACCCGGAGCCATCGCCCGGCCGGCCGGGGCGGAACGTCGCTGCCACGATCTGATCCTGGTCGAGTTCTCCGGTGAGTTCCGCTATCACCCGCCCGTCCCGCATGATCAGCACCCGGTCGCACATCGCGGCCAGGTCTCCCGCATCGGTGGCGGCCATCACGATCCCGCAGCCGCCGGCGGCCTCGGCGCGCAGGGCGTCGATGATGTCGCGCCGCGCGCCGACATCCACCCCCTGGGTCGGCTCGTGCAGCAGGAGCAGCCGTGGCCCGCCCGCGAGCCACTTGGCGAGCAGCACCTTCTGCTGGTTGCCGCCGCTGAGCGTGGAGACAAGCGCCCCGGGCCGCGGCGGCGTGATGCCGAGCCTGCGGATCATCTCCCCGACCTCGCGTTCCTGCCAGGACCGGCCGATCGACCAGGGGGACCCTCGTTCGCCGACGCGGGGCAGCGTCATGTTGTCCAGCATGCTCAGCTCGAGGGCGAGCCCCTCCTCGTCGCGTTTTTCCGGGACGAGGAAGATACCCGCCCCGATCAGCCGATCGATGCCGGCGCCGCGCCTGGCGGCGAGATCCGTCGACCGCTCGCCGATGCTGATCGTGCCGCCCCGCGCCCGCTGCGCGCCGCCCAGCAGGTAGGGGACCTCCTCGAAGCCGCTGCCCGCCAGGCCGGTGATGCCCACGATCTCGCCGCGGCCGATGCGCAGGCTGAAGTCGGCCACCACGTCGCCCCGCAGGCCGGCGACCTCGGCCACCCAGCCGGCCCCAGAGCCAGCCCCAGAGCCGGCCCCAGAGCCGGCCCCAGAGCCGGTCCCGGCCGCGCGCTCCCGCCTGGCGTGCGCGCCGTGCTCGTAGCCGATCATCAGCCGGGTGAGCTGCGCCTCGTCGAGTTCCTTGGCGGGCACTCCCGCGGCGACCAGCTGTCCGTCGCGCAGCACGGTCACCCGGTCGCAGACCCCGAGCACCTCCTCGAGGCGATGGCTGACCAGGACCGCCGACGCCCCCTCGTCCAGGACGGTGCGCAGCAGATCGTAGAAGTGCTCGAGGGTCCGGCGCGTCAGCGCGCGCGTCGCCTCGTCAAGCAGTATCACCCCCTGACCGGGCTCGTGGTCCTGCAGCGCCCGCGCGATCCCCACCGTCGCCCGGTGCTCCGCCGACAGCTCGCGGACCGGACGGCGCAGGTCGACCGCCTGCCCCAGCCGCTCGAAGACCCGCATGGCCTGCTGGCGCTCGTGCGACCAGCGGATCCGCCGCGACCAGCGGGCGGCCTTCAGCCGGCCCACGCGCATGTTCTCCAGGACGCTGAACTCGCCGATCAGGCCGAGGCTCTGGTGCACGACCGCGATCCCGTGACGCTGAAGGTCGGTCACGTGCAGCGGCAGCCGCACCTCGCGCCCGTCCAGCTCCAGCCGGCCGCCCGGGTCCGGCGGGTGGTAGCCGGACAGGATCTTCATCAGCGTCGACTTGCCCGAGCCGTTCTGCCCGACGAGCCCGTGCAGTTCCCCCGGCCGGATATCGAGGTCCACGTCGGCCAGGGCACGCGTCGCCCGGAACGTCTTGGATATCCCCGTGGCGCGGAGCCGCGGCGCGGCCGGAAACGGCGCCGCGGCTCCCGCCTTAGGGTGCGGGAGGTCGGCGAAGCTCATTGCCTCCGCTCAGCTCACCCCCCACAGCTGCTTGAACTGCTGCTGGTAGCTGGTCGAGCCGAACCAGTCTCCGGAGGCCTGACCGGCATTATTCAGCTGGACGCCGGTTATGTTCGCCGAGGTGAACAGCCGGATCGGGATGGAGTAGGACACCGCCGCCTGGCCGAGCGCCATCCGCAGCGCCTCGTCGGCGTCGATCCACCCGTTATACACCTGGTTGTCCGCGACCTCCGCCTTCACCGTCGAGGACGGCGAGGCCACGTCCTGAAGACCGGAAAGCGCCGCCGCGCTGGCCGCCATCTTCACCCTGGCGGTCGCGTTCGCGTCCTGGATCCCCTGGATGACGAACGCGACGTACTGGTCGTACTGCGGGGAGATGTAATCGATGTTCGGGTTCTTCAGCAGTGCCGCGCTGACCAGCGACGGCAGGTCCTGCTCGCTGGAGGAAGAGAACTTGAGCAGCGTCATCGTGCAGCCGGGGCAGCGCGCCTTCAGCTCCGGGATCGCGTAGTACTGGGTCGCCGCCGTCGACGTCGGCGAGTCGGTGGCCTCCAGCTCGAGGACGTCGGCCTTGCCGCCCGAGTCCGCGATGATCCAGTCCTGGGTCAGCCGGTACTGCTCGTCGTTGCCCGGGATGTAGGCGATGTTCTTGCCGAGCGGGCGGCCGGGGATCACGTCCTGATCGGTCACCACGACCCCGGTGCCCTGGGCGCTGGCCTTCTTGATCAGGCTCGCGGTCAGCTGGAACGGGATGGCGTCGGAGACTATCGCCGCGGCATGCGCGCCTATCGCCTGGCTGAAGCAGGCGGCGAACTGCGACGGGTTGAAGTTGCCGCTGCACACGTCGAGGTTGACCCCCACGCTGGCCAGGGCGGTCTTCATCGCCGCGGCGGTGATCGCGAACGCGGGGACGTCGGAGCTGATCGGGACGTAATAGATCGTCTTGCCCTTCAGCGAGGCAAGGTTGCTGATCGGCGTGGTGGGCACCGGCGCCGCCGGTTCCTTCATGGCGGCGGCGATCTGCTGTTGCGCGTACGCCACCCCGGGCGAGGTGGCGGCCGCCGCCGAGGCGGTGCCTGAGGCCGGCGCCGACGACGACGACGGCGCCGACGACGAGCTGCACGCCGTCACCGCAATCACGAGCACCGAGGCCGAGACCAGCGTTTTCATCGCGACACGTGATCCCGGTCCCGTGACCGGTCTTCCTTCCGCTCTATCAACATGGCGTTTCATGTTCCTCCTCCGATTTATCCGGGGTGGCCGGCTAGCCGGCTAGTCGCCGCCGCAGCAGCGTGGCGATCGTCACCGCCACCACGAGCGAGCCCCCGTAAAAGACGTCGGACACCCAGCCGGCGGCGCCGAGCAGCTCGATGCCCAAGATTCCGGTGGCGAGGAAGTAGATCGCCACGAACGTGCCGATGGGGTTGAACCGGCCCGGCTGGATCACCGCGGTCCCGAGCATCACCGTGGCGAATGTCGGCAGCAGGTACGTCTGGCTGGAGTTCGGGTCGAACCCTCCGATCCCCGCGCTGGCCAGCATCCCGCCGAGCCCGCACAGCAGCCCGGCCATGACGAACGAGCCGAAGCGGATCCTGCTGACCCGGATCCCGCTGAGCCGGGCCACCTCCGGGCTGGCCCCGACGAACCGCATGCGCCGGCCAAGCGGGGTCCAGCCGAGGATGTAGGCGAACACGACGACGAGCGCGGCGCCGTAGTAGAAGGAGATCGGCAGGCCGCCGATGCCGTGCAGGTCGAGCGAGGCGAACGAACTGCTCAGCCCGACGACCTCGCCGAGGTTCGACATCCACAGCGTCAGCCCGAGCAGGAACGTGCCGGTGCCCAGCGTCACGACGATGACGTTGACGCCGAGGTAGACGACCAGGGCTCCGTTGAGGGCACCCGCCGCGACCGCCGCCGCGATCGCCACCGCGGACGCCGCGACCACGTTCCAGCCGTGATAGACGACGAGCACGGGGATCATCGTGGCGGTCAGCCCGAGCACCGAGCAGATCGACAGGTCGACGTACTCTCCCACGCACATGGTGCACAGGAGCCCGAGCGTCAGGAAGACCAGCGCCTGCTGCGAGCTGAAAATCGTCTGGAAGACGCTGAGCCGGAAGAACTGACCGGGCTCGGTCAGCGTGTAGACGACGATCATCGCTATCCAGATCCAGATGATCGCCGAGCGGGTCGCGAGGTCCTTGACCAGCGTCGCGGTGCCGGTAGCCTGGCGCAGGTCGGAAACATGGCCGACCTCGGGAACGGGGTCTTCCGCCGTATAGCGGTCGTGTTCGGTCGGACTACTCATGAGAGCGAAAACCTCTTTGGTGCACCGGCAGCCGCCATTCCCTAAAGGCCCTCCGAATGGACTAAAACCACTTACGGCACGCTTGAGATAATTTCTCAGGGAGTTGGGTAACCAGACTCTGTGCTGGGAGGTTACCCCGGTAGCTGCGGACGTGGGTTGCAATCTAAGCTTGCACGGCGAGGCAATGGCGACCGCGGGATATGCCGTTCAGATCTCGTTGCCCCAGTAGTAGCGCGCCACCATCTCCACCAGTTGGAGCTTGGCGTTCTGTTCTTCTTCTGTCATCAGCGGGCGGCTCGCGGACTGGGCGAAGCCGCCGTTGGTCGCGATGGCCACGTCGTCCTCGGTGCGCTCGTCGACCACCGGGTCCATCCGGGCCAGCAGGTCTTCGACCGGTTCGGGCGCCGGGTCCGACACGTCGACCACCCCGAGGCTGAGCACCAGGCCGGGCTTGACCCTCTCCAGCGGAAGCCGGGCCCGCGGGTCGGCCGGGAAGTCAACGCACAGGCGGTGGAAGGGGATCGCGTCAAGCAGCGCGTCCACGGCAGCCGGGTGGTAGCCGGACTCCGTCGTCGGCAGCGG
Source organism: Streptosporangiaceae bacterium (assembly GCA_030040475.1). Next base: position 336 of record JASHTQ010000127.1, on the reverse strand, counting down.
TCCGGAGTCGGTGAGGTCGAGCCCGAGCCGGAAGGTATCGGGCACCGCGAGCCCCTCGAAGAGCGCGCGGTCGGTCTGCAGCAGGGCGCTCAGCACCGCGCCGGTGTCCAGCCCGGCGGCCGTCAGCCGTTCGCGCCCGGCGACGGTGAGCAGCGGCGGGTAGAGCGGGTTGCCAACCGCGACGTAGCCGACCGAGCCGGCCGCCAGCGCCTCGATCTCGTGGCGCAGCACCGCCGCGAGCGCCGCGCCGCGGGCCAGCACCGCGTCCACGTCGGCCGGGTCGGTCAGGGCCGAGCCGACCGCCGCGAGGTACCCGGGGGAGGGGAGCTGGACGAA
>JASHTQ010000126.1 GCA_030040475.1 Streptosporangiaceae bacterium | reverse complement strand
GCTGCGCAGGACCGCGCTGCACGCGGCTCCGCCCGGCGCGGTCGTAGCCTTCGGCGACGGCACCGACGCGCAGCTGGCACTGCTCGAGGGCCGCGGCCTGGTCGGCGGGACCCCCGCGGCCTACGTCTGCCGCGAATTCGCCTGCCGGGCACCGGTCACCGCGCCGCAGCAGCTCAGGGACGCGCTCGCCGCGTCGTAGCCGGCCGGCCGGCCCGGGCCGGCCGACCCGGGCCGGGCCGGTTGGACGGCTGGTGGCGCCAGGAGGCATGGTGGAGGCGATGCATCTGATGACGGACGCCGCCCGGCGGCACTGGCGGCGGATGAGGAGCGGCGCATCGGGGGGAGCCAGCGCAGCCCGGCGGTTCCTGCGGTCACGGCACCGGGTGCCCGTCCTCGTCGGCGTGCTTGCGGTGGCCGGGACGCTGGCCGGGGTGCTCGTGGCCACGGTCGGCGGCGGGTCCTCCGCCGCACCAGGGCCGAATCCCGTCGTCCCGGCCACCCGGCCCGCGCCCGGCAGCAGCGCCTCGCCGGCCGTGCCGTTGCTCGGTGCCAGTCCAGGGACCGGCGGCTCGTTCGCGGTACCGGTCGCGCGGCTGTCCGCCGGGGCGGGCCACGGGTCTTCGGGGTCGGCAAAGGTCGCGCCGCTGCGCGGGCTGCGGCAGGCCGACCTGCTCGTCGTCGCGCCGTTCTCGCTTTCCGGCCAGGTCCGGGCCGCGGTGTCGCGGCTGAGCGGGGTGACGAGCACGGTGGCGATCGAGGCCGCCATGATCCAGGTCAACGGGCGGTACGTCGCCGTGCTCGGCGTCGACCCGTCCACCTTCCGCGGCTACGCCGCCCGGCCCACGGCGGCGTCCAACTCGCTGTGGCAGGGCGTGGCCGACGGCGGCATCGCCGTCTCCTACACGATGGGCACGCTGGACCGGCTCTCCCTCGGCGGCACCGTCACGGTGGCCGGGAGCAGCCAGGAACGGCTGCCGGTCGTGGCCTTCGGCACGGTGGGCATCGGCGGTGTCGACGCCGTGGTATCGGGCCCGGTGGCCAGGTCGCTTGGCATGCCGGCCGACAACGCCATCGTGGTCACCGCGCCGCCGTCGAGCGTGGCCTCGCTCGAGGCGCGGGTCAAGGCGGTGCTGCCGCGCGGCGCGGCGGTCGAGCCGCTGGTGACCGAGCAGGCCCAGCCGTCAGGCGTGGGACTCGCGGCAGGCGACGGGGTGGCGACGGAGTTCATGTCGGCGTCGCAGCTGACCACGGCCCTGCGGGCGGCGGAGAGCAGGCGGGGCCTGCCGTACGTGTGGGGCGCCTCGGGTCCGACGTCGTTCGACTGCTCGGGCCTGGTCCAGTGGGCCTTCGCCCAGGCCGGCGTGTCGATGCCGCGGGTGGCCGCCGATCAGGCGAGGACCGGGCCCGCGGTGCCCGTCGGCGACCTTGAGCCAGGCGATCTGCTCTTCTACCACACCGACCCGACCGCGCCGGGCTACATCTCGCACGTGGCGATCTACCTCGGCAACGGGTGGATGATCCAGGCGCCGGAGCCGGGCCTCGACGTCGAGGTGGTCCCGGCCAGCTTCGGCGCCCAGTTCGCGGGCGCGATCCGGGTGGACCCGCGGATCGCGGCCGAGGTAGCCGGGGGGCTGGCGTGAGGCGAGCGGGAACGCCGAGGGCCAGGCCCGCCCGGGCGGCGGCGCTGCCGCCCGGGCGGGCCTGGCCCCTTGTCGTCAGGCCGCAGGCTCAGACGCCGCCGCAGCCCTCGTAATCGTTCGGATAGCACTGGTCCGGCGTGTTCCACCGGATGGTGTCACCGGTCAGGCAGAGGCCTTCCGGGTCGCAGCTGTAGATGCCGCCGCCCTTGTCGGACGCGGTGTTGTACTCGATCGTGCTGTCGGTGACGGCCAGCTCGTCGCTGTTGTACAGGGCGCCGCCCTCGACGGCCGTGTTGGAGGTGAAGGTGCTGCCGCCGACCTCCATGACGCCGCAGTTGTAGACGGCGCCGCCGAGATCGGCCGTGTTGCTGACGAACGTGCTGTTGGTGATCGGGTCGTCCGCGTCGGCGACGTTGTCGATGGCGCCGCCGTCGCCCGCGGCGTCGTTGCCGCTGAAGGTGCTGCTTGCGACGTTCAGGTCGCCGCTGTTGTAGATGGCGCCGCCATCTCCGGCCTCGTTCTCCGAGAAGTAGGCGCCGGTGACGGACAGCGCGCCCTCGTTGGCGATGGCGCCGCCGTCGCCGGCCGAGTTCTTGTTGAATTCGCCGCCTATGACGCTGAGTTTCCCGCCGTTATGGATGGCGCCGCCGTAACCTGGGCCGTCCCCGCTCCATACCTCGCCGGCCCCGCCGTTGCTGAAGTTCACGTCCTCGATCACGACGTTTGTGTCGGGATACACGGCGAGGATGGTGAACGGCTCGGCCAACGGCGTGCGCTTGAAGGTGGCGGAGTTGCCCTCGATGATGATGTTTTTAGTGACATTCGGCAGTGGGGCCGCCAGCTTGTAGGAGCAGTCGGTAGCCAGGTCCAGGATCTCGCCGTTCACGGCGCTGCCGATGTCCATGCCCAGCGCGTTCGCGTTGCACGACACGTCGACGGTGTCGGTCTGGTGTGCCATTGCCGCCTGCGCCGTGCCGAGGCCGAGGACCAGGATGCCGCCGAAGGTGGCGGCTCTAGCCACGGTTCTTGCAGGTTTGAGATGCATTTAATCTTCCCCCGTAGATCAGATCTCATTTGACCGGATTTCCGGTTGCGGGCCGCAGCCATTTCCCCGATGCCTGCGGACCAGAAATTCCGGCGGTAGCGTACCACGGCACGCATAGATTAGGAAGAGTGTTCAGCTAATAGGTTGCTAAGCCATGTCCGTTAAGTCGGAAGGGCCGTGTTTTATCGTTAAACGTGGCGCCACCGCGGCCGTGCTAGCAGCTGCCATGGTAGATATTGTCGGGCGCGTTATCGTAAACGGTCGAGCCCGGCAGCGTGATCGAGCCGCAGTAGTAGTAAATGCCGCCGCCGAGGTGGTGCGCCCCGTTGGAGGCGATCATGCTGTCGCCCAGGGTCGCATCGCCGTAGACGTAGATGGCGCCGCCATCGTCGGCCACGTTCCCGGTGAAGGAGTCACCGCTGCCGGGCACGTCCGCCACATTCCCCAGGGTCAGGCTGCCCTGATAGTTGAACAGGGCGCCGCCTTGGTCGGCGGTGTTCCCTGCGAACGTGCTGTCGGTCACGTCTGCGCCTTTAAAGTTGTAGATGGCGCCGCCCGCCAGCGCCTCGTTCTGGCTGAAGTGCGCACCGGTGATGTCGGCTATTTCGTTGCCACCGGTGTGGACGGCGCCGCCGTGGTAGGAGTCATTGTGGATGAAGACGGCGTCGTTGATGGCCAGCGAACCGGCCTCGGAGTCGATGGCGCCGCCGTGGATCCCGGAGGTGTTATGGGTGAAGGTGCCGCCGTTGACGGTGAGGTTCCCGTCGCTGTCGATGGCGCCGCCGTTGTAATACGTCAGGCCCGCGGTGAAGTTCACGCCGTCCAGGGTGACGTCTTTGGTGCTGTCCACGGTCATGATGCTGAAGTGGGCGGTCGGCGCGCCGCCCACCAGGGTCGCGCCGTCGCCGTGGATCGTGGTGTCGTGGCTGACGGTCAGCGTGCCCTGCAGGTGGTAGGTGCAGTCCGGCGCCAGGTACAGGGTGCCGCCGCCGCCGACCGCGCTGCCGAGTGCGTCCGCGTCGCACGGCACGTAGTTCTCGGGGCTGGCCATGGCCGCCTGGGCGGATCCGAGGCCGAGGACCAGGACCCCGCCGATCGCGGCGGCCGCGGCCGCGCTTTTTGCCGGTTTGAGATACATTGAATCTACCCCCGTAGATCAGGCCTGAATGACTGGTTTGGTAGGTGGCCTATCGCAGTTAATTCCCCCGGTGGCTGCGGTTCAGGAATTTGCCGGCATCTTACCACGCCGCAGTTAGATGCCGCAGTTAGATCAGGTGCGCGCGGCGAGCATGCCATTTTGTTCGGTTGAAAATAAGAAGGGCCAGATTCTACGAACCTGGCCCTTGCGGATACTGCTGTTACTAGCAGTCGGCGTAGTAGATATTGTCGGTTACGTTCTCGATAATAGTCGAGTCCGTTAGCACGACCGTTTCGGTGCAGGCGTCGTAGATGCCGCCGCCGTGGTGTGCCGCGTTGGACATGATCAGGCTCTCGCCGACGCCCACCCAGTCGGTGTTGTAGATGCCGCCGCCCAGGTAGGCCTCGTTCCCTTCAAATTCGTTGCCGCTGCCGGCTACATCGGTGATGTTCTGCAGGACCAGGCCGCCGTCGTTCCAGATGGCGCCGCCCTCGTCGGAGGCGACGTTGCCGAGGAACGAGCTGTCCTGGACCGTCGCGTCGTTTTGGAAGTAGAGGGCACCGCCATCCGCGGCCCTGTTCTGCCCGAAATGGACGCCGGTAAGGACCGGGTTGTCGGTCTCGGACCAGATGGCGCCGCCGTCTTCGCCCTCGTTGCCGGTGAAGACCGCGTTGTTAATCGTCAGCGAAGCGCCCTTGCCCGTGCTGTAGATGGCGCCGCCGCCGCCCGCGCTGTTGTGACTGAAGAGGCCGCCGTTGATGGTGAGATCGCCGTCGTTGTCGATGGCGCCGCCCTCGTCCGCCGAGCCCTCGGTGAGGTTCACGCCGTTGAGCGTGAGGTCTTCCATGCAGTCCACGTACAGGATGCTGTAGTCCGAGCGCGAGCCGCCGCCTACCAGGGTGGCGCCGTCGCCGAAGATCGTGGTGTCGGTGTCAACGGTCAGCGTGCCCGGCACATGGTAGATGCAGTCAGGCGTCAGGTACAGGGTGCCGCCGTCGTTGATCGCATCGCCGAGTGCGTTCGCGTTGCACCGCACGAAGTCCTCGGGGTTGGCCTTGGCCGCCTGGGCGGCGCCGAGGCCGAGGACCAGGACCCCGCCGACGGCGGCGACCGCAGTCGCGGTTCTTGCTGGTTTGAGATGCATTGAATCTTCCCTCGTAGATCAGGCCTTGAATGACCACTTTTCTGCTGATGTGCCGCAGGGAAATCCCCCGATGCCTGCGGGCCATGAATGTTGCGGTAGCGTACCACAGGGTTCCCGGCTGGATTCGAGGCGTATTCGGCAAGCCGGAATCGCCGGCTTTACCGCTGACCAGGCAATGGGCCAGATCCATTGAATCTGGCCCATTTCGCACGTGCCGGTCGCGCTAGCAATCGCCGTGGTTGTAGACGTTGTCGACCGCGTTGAACAGAAGGGTAGTACCGGTCAGCGTCATTTCGACGCAGCTGCCGTTGTAGATGCCGCCGCCCAGGTGAGTCGCGGCGTTGCTCATGATCAGGCTGCCGTCGTCGTCCAGCGACGCGTTCTCGTCGTAGATGCCGCCGCCCTCGTAAGCGCGGTTCCCGTCGAGGGTGTTCTCGGCCGTGTTCAGGTGGTCGTCGTTGTAGATCGCGCCGCCGTCCTTGCCGGTATTCCCCAGGAACGAGCTGAAGGTGATGTCGGCGCTGCCGTCGTTCCTGACCGCGCCGCCGTAATTATCTGACGCGCCGTTCTGGTCGAATGCGGAGTTGGAGATCGTCGCGGTATCGGAGTCGCCGTTCTCTATGGCGCCGCCCAAGTCGGCGGTGTTTCCGGTGAACTCGGCGTCGCTCACCGTCAGCGAGCCCTCGTTGTTGATGGCGCCGCCGTAATAGCCGCTGTGGTTATCGCTGAACGTACCGCCGTTGACGATGAGATTCCCGGCGAAGTTGTAGATCGCGCCGCCGTCGGACGCCGGACTGCCGCCGCCTCCGTTGGTGAAGTTCACGTCGTCGAGGGTGAGGGTATCCGCGGCGTCCACGGTGAGGATGGTGAAGGCCGAGGCACCCGGCGCCCGGCTCAGGGTGCTGTCGTCTCCCACGATCGTCAGATCCGCCTTGTCGTCGGTCAGGCCGCTGCCCAGCCGGTAGGTGCAGTCCGCCGCCAGGTAGATGGTGCCGCCGGGGCTCACGCTTGACAGGGTGCTGCTCAGGTCGCTCGCGCTGCAACCCAGGCGATCAGGGGCTGGCTTGGCCATCGCCGCCTGGGTGGATCCGAGGCCGAGCGCCACGATCCCGCCCACGGCGACCGTCCGCGCCGCGATTCTTGCCGTTTTATGATGCATTGTGTCGTCCCCCGTGAATCGGTTCCTATCTGACCGAATTTCCCGTGATCTACCGCGGCTAATTTCCCCGAGCCGGCCGCGAGAAACGGGGGAAGCTTATCATGCGACATTTCGGCCGGGCGGGCCGGAATATAAGACGGCTGGCCGGCGAATGAGATTATCGCGGGCATTATGTCCGCGATCAATGGCGCGGGCGCGGGCGCCGCAGTGGTTGACCCGCCAAGAATGAATATGTAATCATTATTACATGAGTACACCGCAAGATTCCGGTTCGCCCGGCGACGCGGCCGGGACGGGCGAGGACGAGGCTCGCGGCTCGGGATCGGGCGGCGCCGGCGCCGGCGCGAAGGAGAAGCTTCGCGGCTGGTTTACCGGGAGGCTGCCCGCCGACTGGTTCACGGCCGCGCCGGACATCCAGGCCGACCGCGAGGAGATCACCGTCGTGGGGACGCTGGCCGAGCCTATCGAGGCCGGGGTCTCGCCGGCCGAGCGGGCCGCCGCCGCGGAGGGGCGGATCCGCCGGTTCCGCGAGGAAACCAGGGGGCGCCGGATCGAGATCGCCAGGGAGGCCGAGCACCGGTTCCGGCGCACCGTGTCCTGGGGCGTCACCTGCGCGGACGTCACGGAGATGTTCACCACGCTGTCGGTTCCCGTGATGACCAGGCTGCGCCAGCCCGAGCGCCGGGTGCTCGACACGCTGGTCGAGGCCGGCGTGGCGCGCAGCCGCAGCGACGCCCTGGCCTGGTGCGTCCGGCTGACCGGCGAGCACGCCGACGCCTGGCTGTCCGCGCTGCGGGTGGCGCTTCGCCAGGTCGAGGAGGTAAGGGACCAGGGACCGGGGAGCGCCTGAACCCGCCGCGAATGTTCCGGATAGGTAACGATTTCCCGGGCCGGCGCGGTGACGCCGGGCATCGCGGCGGCGTCATCTAATAGGCGGAAGACCCCTATTCCGCCCGCCGGGCGGGGCCGCCACGCTGCCCGGTCGTCGGCGACCGCGCCGCGGCGCGGAACCCGATCCGATAGCCGAAGCGTTCCAACCGTTGGATACGGTTCTGCTACAGAGATACGGTGCCGAGGAAGGCCGCAGCATGGGACTTCGTGACCTGGTCTACCGGCTATACGAGCGGCGCATCGAGGCTTCCTTGTCGCCCGAGGCGATCCCGCGGCACGTCGGGGTGATGTGCGACGGCAACCGGCGATGGGCCAGGTCGGCCGGGTTCCGCGACGTCAGCAGCGGGCACCGCAAGGGCGCGGACAAGATCTTCGAGCTGCTCGACTGGTGCCGCCAGACCGGCGTCGAGGTGGTCACCCTCTGGCTGCTGTCCACCGAGAACCTGGCCAGGCCCGCCAGCGAGCTCGTGCCGCTGCTGAAGATCATCGAGGACACGGTGCAGGGCCTGGTCGCCGAGCGCTGGCACGTCAACCCGGTGGGCGCGCTCGACCTGCTGCCCGCCGAGACCGTCCAGGTGCTCAAGGACGCGGCCGAGGCCACCGCCGACTACCCGGGCCTGCTGGTCAACGTGGCCGTCGGCTACGGCGGCAGGCGGGAGATCGCCGACGCCGTCCGTTCCCTGCTGCAAGAGCACGCGACCAGGGGCACCACGATCGAGGAGCTCGCCGGGATCCTCGACGCCGGGCACATCGCCGAGCACCTCTACACCGCCGGCCAGCCGGACCCCGACCTGGTCATCCGCACCTCAGGCGAGCAGCGCCTCGGCGGCTTCCTGCTCTGGCAGAGCACCCACTCGGAGTTCTATTTCTGCGACGCCTACTGGCCCGCCTTCCGCAAGGTCGACTTCCTCCGGGCGCTGCGCTCCTACGCGGCACGCAACAGAAGGTTCGGCACGTAACCGCCGGTTTGGCGGGGAAACGCCGCTTCGTTAACCTGGCGGTACTTTTGCCAGCTCACTATCGCGGGTACCTTCGTTACCAGGTGGACGGCGCGGCGCCGTCTACCGGGAGGGCCCTCGAATCTCTGTGCTTCGCGCATGGCGTGCAGGCGAGATGAAGGAAGGGCCGGCCCGGCCCTTCTGGGGGCCGTGCCCGGTCCGTCCGACACGTCTGTGTCCTGTCGCGGTGCCGGCCCCGGCCGGCATCCAAGGGAGTCTGCGTGGCCAATTCTCAGGGTCGCCGAACCTACGTACTCGACACCAGCGTCCTGCTCGCTGACCCGGCTGCCATCGCTCGCTTCGACGAGCACCAGGTGGTGCTGCCGGTGGTGGTCATCACCGAACTGGAAGCCAAGCGGCACCATCCCGAACTCGGCTACTTCGCCCGCCAGGCCCTGCGCATGCTCGACGACCTGCGCGTCGAGTACGGCAGGCTGGACGCGGAGCTGCCGGTCGGCGCGCTTGGCGGCACGCTGCGCGTGGAGCTCAACCACTCCGACGCGTCGGTGCTGCCGGCCGGCTTCCGGCTCGGGGACAACGACTCGCGGATCTTGTCGGTGGCGTGCAGCCTGGCCGCCGAGGGCCACGACGTCGTGCTCGTCAGCAAGGACCTGCCGCTCCGGGTCAAGGCCGCCTCGGTCGGGCTGGCCGCGCAGGAGTACCGGGCCGAGCTGCCCGTCGACTCCGGCTGGACCGGGATGACCGAGCTGATGGTCTCAAGCGGCGACATCGAGCAGCTGTACGAGTCAGGCACCCTGGACCACGAGGCGGCCCGCGACCTTCCCTGCCACACCGGCCTGGTGCTGACCTCGCCCAACGGCAGCGCGCTCGGCCGGGTCAAGCCGGACAAGTCGGTGCAGCACGTGCGGGGCGACCGGGAGGCGTTCGGGCTGCGCGGCCGCAGCGCCGAGCAGCGCGTCGCGCTCGACCTGCTGCTCGACCAGGAGATCGGCATCGTCTCGCTCGGCGGCCGGGCCGGCACGGGCAAGTCCGCGCTGGCGCTGTGCGCGGGCCTGGAGGCCGTGATGGAACGGCGGCAGCACCGCAAGGTCATCGTGTTCCGGCCGCTGTACGCGGTCGGCGGCCAGGACCTCGGCTACCTGCCCGGCTCCGAGGCCGACAAGATGAGCCCGTGGGCGCAGGCCGTCTACGACACGCTCGGCGCGGTCACCACCCAGGACGTCATCGACGAGGTGCTGGCCAGGGACATGTTCGAGGTCCTGCCGCTGACCCACATCAGGGGCCGGTCGCTGCACGACGCGTTCGTGATCGTCGACGAGGCGCAGTCCCTGGAGCGCGGCGTGCTGCTCACCGTGCTGTCCAGGATCGGCTCCGGGTCGCGGGTGGTGCTCACCCACGACATCGCGCAGCGCGACAACCTGCGGGTGGGCAGGCACGACGGGGTGATCGCGGTGATCGAGAAGCTCAAGGGCCACCCGCTGTTCGCGCACGTCACCCTGGTGCGCTCCGAGCGGTCCCAGATCGCCGCCCTGGTCACCGAGATGCTGGAGGACTCCGGCTTGTAACACGGCCGGCCCGGCGCCGGCTGCGGTACGGTGACCAGCGACATGGAATATCCACCCGTTTCCGTCGTGATGCCGGTCAGGAACGAGGAACGGCACCTCGCCGAGGCGGTCAGGCACGTGCTCGGGCAGGACTACCCAGGCCCGCTCGAGCTCGTGCTCGCCGTCGGGCCCTCGGCCGACCGGACCGAGCAGATCGCGCGGGATCTTGCCGCCCGCGACCCGCGGATCACGGTCATCGCCAATCCGGCCGGGACGATCCCGGCCGGGCTGAACGCCGCCCGCGGCGCGGCCGCGCACGCGGTGATCGCCCGGGTGGACGGGCACGCGCTGCTGCCGCCCGGGTACCTCAGCACCGCGGTCGCGACGCTGGCGCAGACCGGCGCCGCCGACGTGGGCGGGGTGATGGCGGCCGAGGGCGTGACCCCGTTCGGCCAGGCGGTGGCCTGGGCGATGACGTCCAAGGTCGGGGTCGGCTCGGCCGCGTTCCACACCGGCGGCGGCGCGGGCCCGACGCTCAGCGTCTACCTCGGCGTCTACCGCCGCGACGCGATCGAGCAGGCGGGCGGCTACGACGAGGGCATGCTGCGGGCCGAGGACTGGGAGCTGAACTACCGCATCCGCGACCGCGGCGGCGTGATCTGGTTCACCCCCGGGCTCCGGGTCACCTACCGGCCGCGCTCCAGCGCGCGCGCCCTGGCCGCCCAGTACTTCCACTACGGCAGGTGGCGGCGGGTGCTTGTCCGCGAGCACCCGGAGACCGCCAGCTTCCGCTACCTCGCGCCGCCGGCGGCGGCCGGGCTCGTCGCGGTCGGCCTCGCCGCCGGGCTGGCCGGCCTGGGCGGCATCGCGGTCGGCGCGCCGCTCGCGGTGCGCGCGCTGACCGCCGGGCTCGTGCTCCCGGCCGGCTACCTGGCCGGCATCACCGCCGCGGGCGCGGCGCTCACCCGCGGCGTGCCCCGCCGGGTGCGGGCCAGGGTGCCGCTCGTCCTCGCCGTCATGCACCTGTCCTGGGGCGCGGGCTTCCTGATCAGCCCCAGGAAACTGCACCGGGCTCGGGGCCGGGAAACCACCGCCCGTTCGGAAGAAAATGAAAGGGAAGCTGCCCCCGAAGGCGCGGCGGTCGTGGGGGGAGAATGAATCATGGACTTTGACCTGAATGCCCTGCTCGCGGCCCATCGCGGCGACGGATACGAGCTGTACGGCA
>JASHTQ010000125.1 GCA_030040475.1 Streptosporangiaceae bacterium | reverse complement strand
GACTCGGCCCGGCCGGTCGCCGTCTCATACCCCGGATGAAAGAAATCGGCGAAGAACCACCAGACCAGGTACGCCAGCCAGGCCGACACGGTCACGATGATCGCCAGCCGCGCCATCGCCACCCGCAAGTCACTGACCGGCGCCGGCACCACCGGCAGCGCCTCAGCCCGCCGGTCGCCACCCCACTGCCGGCGCCGGTTCGGGGCGGCCGCTCCGGGATGGCCTGCCGCGCCGCGATCGTGCGCCGGGCGCTCACCAGGGAAAAACGGATCCGACTGAGTCGTTGCCGGGGTAGCCGAAGCCATGCCCCACCCTCCCCCTCCACGCTCCAGAGTCTTGCGACGGCAGGCTCCGACACCCGGCGCTAGGACCGGGCACGGTTATCCGGGTTACGTAGATTCACCCGCTTCCCCCACGTTTAACCCGTTATTCGACGCCTCAGAAGTTGCGTGGGTTGTCACACAACGAGAAACGACTCGGCCGCTAGCTGTCATCACTGGGCGGCGGCAGACGACGCGAACGCGTATTTGGCCGCCAGTACCTGCGGTCAAGAGCCATGGCCTGGGAGCGGCACCACGGTTCGTTCGGAAAATTTAAGATCTTCTTAGCCGGATGAGACGGCCACCTGGATGCCGGCGGTTCAGGGGTGGCGCGGGCTGAAGAAGATCACCGCCACGCCCGCCGCGACGATGGCGGCGCCGAGCCAGTCGTAGCGATCCGGCCGGTGCCCGTCGACCGTCCAGCCCCACAGCAGGCTCATGATGACGAACACCCCGCCGTAGGCGGCGTACACCCGGCCGAAGTCGGCGCTGGGCTGGAACGTCGGGATGATTCCGTATCCCACCAGGATGACCGCGCCTGCCACGCCGACCGGCCAGGGCGCTGCCTCGCGCAGCCACCGCCAGACCAGGTAGCCGCCGCCGATCTCGGCCAGCCCGGCCGCGACGAACAGCCCGACGCTGCGTACGACGTTCATTTCCCGACCCTAGCGCCGGCGCGCAACCGGGCGACTGGCCGGGCACGCACCGAAAGGGTGCCCGTACCCAGGGCCACCAACCAGGCCGTATATGCCGCCGCCGGAGTCATTGGGTCCCACGGCATCTGTACCAATCCGGGGGAAGGCGCAATAATTGGACCCACGTAGTCCCTACGTGGAGGTCGCACCTCTTGGCGAGCATGGCCCACCGCGTCTCAAAGGGCCTCGTCGGGGGCTGTGCGCTTCTCCTCGGGGTCGCTGTCGTCAGCGCTTGCGGAGCGCCGCAGTTCACTTACGTGGCGAATTCAAGCGCCAACACCTACTTCAAGGTGCCCTACGGCTGGCACAAGATCACGGCCACGTCGCTGACCAACGGCGAGAAGGCCGACGGCGCGGGCGCCGGGGCGTGGCAGGTCGCCTACCAGGCCGGGGCCAGCCCGTCGGGTGGCAATTTCCTTTCCTTCAACCTCAGCCAGCCGTTCGTGTTCGCCGAGATCGGCGGGCTGGACTCCACCGAGCAGCAGGCGATCTCCTACGACGCGCTGAAGGATGCCTTCCTGCCGGTCAGTTCGGACGCGCAGGAGGAAGTACAGGAGGAGTACGCCGAGGCGAAGCGGACCGACCCGTGGGTCGACTTCAAGCAGATCAGCGACCAGACACTCACCCTGCCCGGGGGCGTGCACGGGGTCAGGGAGATCTTCGACTACACCTGGGGGCCTGACAACATCACCGACACGTTCGACGAGGTCGCACTGACCAACGCCGACCAGACCGACATCTACCTCCTCGTGCTGCACTGCAAGGCCACCTGTTACAGCAGCGAGAAGACCCAGATCAACGACGTGATGTCGTCGTTTACCATCAGGAGCTCCTCATGAGTAAGGCCCGGGCTTCCGTGGTCACTTCGGAAGGCCTGACGCCGCCCGGGGGGCGGCCGAAGGACGACGAAAGGCAGACCCGCAAGCCGCTGCCGGTCTGGGACCGGATCAAGTTCCTTGTCCTGCTGACGGCGGTCTGGTTCATCCTGGTCTGGTCCTTGATGGCGAACGATCCCATCGTCGGGTTCCTCGACGCGATGCGGATCGAGGTACGGACCGGCTGGTGGGTGTTCATCCTGGGTGGCCTCGAGCTCATCCGCGAGATCCACTACCTGATAGCCGAGCACTGGCGCGGCTACTACCGGTTCTGGGCCGAGCGCGTCTTCGGCGGCATCAACCGGACGACCCGCCGCAGGCTGTCCGACTGGACCAGGTTCCGCCTCTGGCGGGTCACGCTCTGGGTGTTCTGGATCTTCGTCATCTCGTGGATCGTCGGGAAGTTCATCCACACCTCCCCGGTCGGCGCGCTGATCCGCGGGCCGGAGCTGATCTGGAAAGCCGTCCCGCTGCTTGTCTACGTCGTCTTCATCCTCGCGCTCGTGGTCGGGCAGTTCGCCGCGATCTTCTGGTTCCTGTCCCGCGGCGGGGTGGACGTGTACTACCCGGACGACATCAAGACGAGGTTCTCCGACGTCTGGGGCCAGGATCACGTGCTCGAGCGGGTCAAGGAGAACATCATCTTCCTCGAGCACCCCGAGCTGGTCGAGGAGCGCGGCGGCTTCGTGCCGGGCGGCATCCTGCTGTGGGGCCCGCCGGGGACCGGCAAGACGCTGATGGCCGAGGCGGTGGCCGGGGAAACGGGCAGGCCGTACGTGTTCGTCGACCC
>JASHTQ010000010.1 GCA_030040475.1 Streptosporangiaceae bacterium | reverse complement strand
CTCCCGCCCGGGCACCGGTATTGCGTGGAGGTCCGGCACCGCGCGTTCCTCACCGATCCGCGCTGGGAGCGAGAGCTCGAGAGGGTTCTCGCCAAGGTGGGCGCGGAATGGGTGAGCTTCGACACCACGGTCCTGTTCGCCGACCCTCCGGCCAGCGACGCCGAACGGGAGGCGTGGCGGAAGAAGCCGCGGCTGCCCCGCAGGTCACGGGCTCTGACATCGCATCCCGTCGTCCGCTACATCGGCCGGGACGACCCGGCGCGGACGGTCGCGGGATGGCGGCCTTGGCTCGACGCCGTGGCCGGCTGGCTGCGCGAGGGGCGCTGCCCGACGGTCTTTATCCATACCCCCGACAACGCCGACGCGCTCGAGCTGGCGCGCCGGTTTCACGAAGACGTGCGGGCACGGGTACCCGGGCTCGAGCCGCTGCCTGAGCCGGTCCCCGCCGGGCCGCCGACCCTGTTCTGAGCCTCGCCGGACGGGTCCGCCAGCCGGGTTTCCCGTTGACGGGAAGCATGGGCTTGCGCCACAGTCGGGCAGGTGGGTGTGGCCCGTCGTACGACCGTTGCTTACGTGGCGCTTGCGGCAGCCGACGCGCTGCTGGCGGCGACAGGACACGATCGGCGCCGCTGGCTGACCAAGCCGCTGCTGATGCCGGTGCTGATGATCGGCCGCGACCGCCCGGCGCAACGGGCGCTCGCGCTGGGCGGCGCGGGCGATGTGGCCCTGCTCGGCAGCGGCGAGACCGCCTTCACCGCAGGGCTGGCGTGCTTTCTGGCCGGCCACGTGGCCTGGATCATCGCCCTGCGCCGACGCCCCGGCGGCGGGCGCCTGCGCGCCCGGCCGGTCCTGGCCGCACCGTACCTGGCGGCGTTCGGCGCGCTGAACGCCTATCTGTGGAACCGCACGGGCAAGGACCGCCTTCCCGTCATCGCCTACAGCGCCGCGCTGCTCGCGATGACCCTGGCGGCGCTGGATTCCGGCGCGCCGCGGACGGCCGCGGGCGGCGCGCTCTTCGGTGTGTCGGACACCCTGCTGGCGCTGGAGAAGTTCGGCGGCCTGCACCTGCCCGCCCACGAGGCCCTGGTGATGGCGACCTACGCCAGCGCCCAGGCACTGCTCGCCGGGGGATGACGCCGGAAATAATGTGAGCATGCGCCATGATCCCGAGGAAAAACCGGTGCTGCCGGAACACAGCGAGGAAGAAGCCGGCATCGGCTGGGGCGAGGCTCCGGAGCCCGACGACGAGGAGCGCCTGCGCCGGGATCGCCCGCCGCACTGGGATCAGTGAGGCGGGTTGCCACTTACTCGGTCGCTGCGCGCACTGCTGCTGTTCGTATGCGCGCTCGGCCTGGTCGACACGATCTTCTTCACCGCGCTGACGCCGCTGCTGCCGCACTACACGCAGGTGGCGCACCTGTCCAAGGCGGGCGCCGGGATCCTGGTAGCGGGCTACCCGGTCGGCACCCTGGTCGGGGCGCTGCCCGGCGGGCTGCTCACCGGGCGCCTTGGCTACCGCAAGACCGTGCTTGTCGGGCTGGCGCTGATGGGGATCTCGACGCTGGTCTTCGGCTGGGCGTCGGCGGCGTCGGTGCTGGACTCCGCCCGGTTCGTGCAGGGCCTCGGCGGCGCGTGCACCTGGGCCGGCGGCATGGCCTGGCTGGCGACCGAGGCGCCGCCAGAACGGCGCGGCGAGATGATCGGGACGGCCATGGGAGCGGCCGTGGGCGGGGCGCTGTTCGGGCCGGTCGTGGGGGCGATCGGGTACGAGATCGGCACCCGGCCCGCGTTCGCAAGCGCCGCGGTGGCGGGCGGGGTGCTGATGGCGGTGGCGTTCGCCGTGCCCGCGCCGCGCGAGGCGGTCCCGCAGCGGCTGCGCGAGGCGTTCGCCGCGGCCGCCGACCGCAAGATGGGCACCGGGCTGTGGCTGACGCTGCTGGCAGGCTTGGCGTTCGGCGTCCTTGACGTGCTCGCGCCGCTGCGGCTGGCCAGGCTCGGGGTCACCGCCCTGGTCATCGCCGGGACGTTCCTGGCCTCGGCCGGCCTTGAGGCGGGGCTGTCGCCGTCCGTGGGGCGGGTGGCCGACCGGCGCGGCGCGATCGTGCCGGTGCGGTTCTCGCTGGTCGGCGCGATGGCGCTCAGCCTGCTGGCGCCCACGCTGCCGTCGGCATGGGCGCTCATCCCGGTGCTGATCGTGGGCATGCCCTTCTTCGGCACGCTGTTCACCCCGGGCATGGCGCTGGTCAGCGAGGGCGCCCACGACCAGCAGCTCGACCAGGGCCTGGCCTTCGGCCTGGCCAACCTCGCCTGGGCCACGGGCCAGGCCGTCGCCGCCGCGGGCAGCGGCGCGCTCGCCGAGGCGACCTCGGACCTGGTGCCCTACTCGCTGCTCGCGGCCACCTGCCTGGTGACCCTCGGCCTGGCCAGGATCAGGCGGACCGCGGAAGGCTGACCGGGCCGGGGAACGAGGTGACTGGAAGACGCGGGTATCGCTGCTGGCGAGTAACGGGCCCTGGCGTTCGCCGAGCTGCCTGAGGAGTTCTGCTCCGACGGCCTGGGCGAGCATTGGCGGGACGGCATTGCCGATCTGGCGGTAGCAGCTCGACCGTGGTCCGGCGAAGTGCATGCCGCCGGGGAAGCTTTGCAGAAGCGCCGACTCCTCAACGGTGATCCGCCTGGCGCCGGGGACGCGCCCGGCCCGCGGCGCGCCTCCCGCGGTGAGGTGAGCGTGGTAGTCGGGGACTATTCCCAGGGTGTCGACCCACGGGGTCGGGCCGCCGCGCGTACGTGATCATCGACGAGTTAGGGATGCCGACTGGGTCCGGGCCGAGCACGTCGCCCGCTACCCGCCACGGTTCGCCGGCTCCCGCGCCGTAGCGCGGCGCAGGGAAGCCGAACCGGCCGCGCGTGGTGCCGACGATGAGCAGGCGCAGGCGGCGCTGCGGGACTCCGTAGTCCGCTGCGTTCAGTACGCCGGCGGTGACGTGGTAGCCGAGGTTCCTGAGCCGCTGAATCAGCAGGTCGAAGTGGGGCTTGCGGGCGCCCGCGGCAAAGCCGGCGACGTTTTCCGCGACGAATGCCCGGGGCCTGACCGCCGCCAGGGCGTGCAGGAAGATCGGCCAGCCGTCTCGCGGGTCGGCCTCGCCGAGTCGCTTGCCGCCGGTGCTCCAGGGCTGGCACGGGGGGCCGCCGACGACGACGTCGACTCGCGGTGCCCAGGTCTCGAAGGGGAGGCGGCTCACGTCGTCGCAGATCACCTCGGCGGCCGGGTGTGCCTTGCCGAACGTCTCGCACGCGTCTGGATCGATCTCGACGCCCGCGACGATCTCGGGCTGCGCGTCGTGCCCGCCAAGGACATCCCGGCGTGTCCGCCGGCGAGGCCGGATGGGGTACCTGGCGTCGATCGCGGGGATCGCCGCTGGCGGGCGAGGGCTGGCGCAGGAGCGGGAACCACCGCCCGTTCGGACTAATAAGATCATTTAATTTCCGAACGGATGGTGGTGTCTCCCCCCGGCACCGGTGACTGGTCAGGCGGCGGGCGACGGGTCGGGCAGCTGTTCTGCCACGGGTGCGGGCGCGGGCGCGGGGCTTGGCAGGCGGGCGAGCACCGCGGGGGTGATGCGGCGGTAGGCGGCGGGGTCGACGGGCATCAGCCAGTGCCAGGCGCGGGTCGCGGCGCTGATGTTGACGCCGAGGTCGCCGAGCACCTCGTCGACGTTGTGCAGCGAGAACGGGATGATCTTCCCGCCGTGGCAGTGGTGGGTGTCGGTGGCGTCGTCCATGAACGCGAGCTGCTCGGTGACCTGCCGGCGCATCGCGGCTGGCTCGGGCAGCGCGACCGCGCCCGCCAGGTCGGCGGCGATCCAGATCGCGGCCATCTCGGCGTTGAGCGGGCTGAAGAACGAGGAGTTGTACCCGTTGAAGTACAGGCCGGGCACGCCGGCCGGGCGGATCTGCCGGTAGAGCATGAAGTTGCCGCGCTCGTCGAGCACCTGCCCGGTGACGTCGGCGGGCAGGAACGGCACGCCCTGGGTGAACCCGGTCGCGCAGACGATCAGGTCCGCGGGGAGCCGGGTGCCGTCGTCAAGCTCGGCGGCGGGCTCGCCGCCGTCGGCCAGCAGCCGGGCGACGGTCCGGTTCGGGTGCACCACGATGCGGCCGGCCTGCACGCCCTCGAAGAAGCCCTCGGTGGCCAGGCCGATCGCGCCGCGCACGATGTCCTCCATCTGGCCGGGCGGCACGAGGCTCAGCTGCCTGAGCCCGAACTGGCGGACCGACGCGGTGCCGATCGAGTTGACCATCCGGCCGCGGATCCCGTTGCCGGGGCCGTGCAGGAACTTCTCCACGCCGCGCGGGCGCAGGTACCTGAACAGCGCCTCGCCCATCCGGGTCAGCAGCAGCAGCTTGAAGTTGACCACCCCGCCGATGCGGCGCGGCACCTTCCACAGCAGGTGCCTGGCGATCACGTCGGTGCTCGCCGCGACCTCGCTGACCGGCACGGTGACGTCGCAGGCCGACTTGCCGTAGCCGACGACGAGCACGCGCTTGCCGCGGGCCTGCTCCGCGTCGTTCAGCTCGCAGCCGGCCAGCACCTGGCCGCCGGCCGCGGTGAACTCGGCCTGGCCCGGGTAGCTCGGCACGGCGGGCTCGCAGAACACGCCGTTGGCCACCACGAGCGCGTCGACGTGGTCCGTTGCGGTTGCCGTGGTGAGCGTCCAGCCGCCGCCTGGGGCGGGAGCGGCCGAGGTCACCTCCTCGGACAGGCGCAGCTTCTGGTCCAGGCCGAAGTGGCTGGCGTACGCGGCAAGGTAGGCCTGGATCTGCTCGCCGTTCGGCCATTCGGGATAGTCGCGCGGCATCGGGAAGTCCGACAGCGAGTACTGCGCCTTCGGGCTCTGCGTGGTCAGTCCCGGGTACCGGCGGGTCCGGCTCCACACCCCGCCGACGTCGGGCGCCTTGTCGTAGCCGACGACCTCGTGCCCGGCCTGGTCGAGCACCTTCGCGGTGACCAGGCCCGCGACGCCGGCGCCGATGATCGCGACGCGCATGCTCAGCGCACCTCGGGCGGGCCGGCGGTGCGCGCCGGGATCGCGTACTCGAACAGCGAGTACGCGTCGCGCGTCGGCTTTCCGTCGGTCTTCATCGTGATGCCGAGGCCGATCGCCGCGATCTGCTGCCCCTGGCGCGAGGGCAACATATAGCCGCCGCCAAGACTCATCGCCGCCTCCTTGGTCCCTTGGGTCGCGCCGCGCTTCCGCGCGTGTGTAATGCCACAGCCTGCGGTGGCCTGAGCGGCGACGCAACGATCTGTCCCGCTCAGCGGGACTGTGGCCGGGGACGGCTGTAGGCGCGGGAGGTCGCGGCGGCCGCCATCCGCACCGCGGGGCCGATCCGGTCGGCCCGCACTAGCTGGCTGGGGCCGGTGACGGAAAGGGCCGCGGCGACGTCGCCGAGCGGGCCGAAGATCGGCGCGGCCACGCAGCTGACGCCGATGTTGCCCTCCTCGCGATCGACCGCCCAGCCGCGCTCGGGCACCGCGGTCAGCTCGCGCAGGATGGCGACCTTGCTGGTCAGCGTCCGCGCGGTGCGCGCGGGCAGCGGCCCGGCCAGCGCGGTGTCGATGACCGCGGGCTGGGAGTAGGCGAGGATCGCCCGGCCCAGCGCCGAGCAGTACGCCGGGATCATCCCGCCGACCTGGGACAGCATCGGCATCGCCCGGTGCCCGGTGATCTTGTCGACGACCAGCACCTGCGTCCCGTCGAGCACGCCGAGCTGCACGGTGATCCTGGTGGCCTCGTGCAGGTCCTGCAGGAACGGCAGCGCCGCCTCGCGCAGCTCAAGCCGGATCGGCGCCAGGCTGGCGACCTCGAACAGGCGGTTGCCGATGCGGTACCTGTCGGCCGGCTTTTCCAGCCAGCCCAGCCGGATCATCCGGTCCGCGGTCCGGTGCGTGGTCGACCTGGGCAGCCCGCACCTGGCGACAAGCGCGGCCAGGGTGAGCTCGCGGTGGGCCGCGTCGAACGCGCCGAGGATCGCCGCCGCCCGGTCGAGCCCGCCCTCGGGCGCCGCGCCGGCCCGGGCTGGCGCCGTGTCCCGCTGAGCGGGACTCACGGTTGGTTCCGTGGGGTCATACCGGTCAGGCTAAGCCCATCGTGCACGAGTTTCGTCCCCGGGAGGCCCATCATCACCGCACGGACCGCGCTGGTCGGCGGCGGCGCCACCGGCATCGGCTACGCGATCGCCGCGCGGCTCGCGCCGACGCACCGCGTGGTCATCACCGGGCGGCGCGCGCCGGCGCTCGAGGCGGCGGCGGCGCGGCTGACCGAGCAGG
>JASHTQ010000124.1 GCA_030040475.1 Streptosporangiaceae bacterium | reverse complement strand
GGCGACAGCCTGTTCCTGACGTGCAATGTGTGGCGGCAGGCGGCGGAGAACGTGGCGGAGAGCCTGCAGCGGGGGATGCGGGTGATCGTGTCGGGGCGGCTGCGGCAGCGGTCGTATGAGACCAAGGAGGGCGAGAAGCGCACGGTGTACGAGGTCGAGGTCGATGACGTCGGCCCGTCGCTGCGCAACGCCTCCGCAAAGGTCAACAGGATCGCCAGGTCCGGCGGTTCCGGCGGCGGATACGACCGCCAGGGCGGATCCGGATCCGGTTCCGGCGGCGGCCGGCCGTCGTCCGGCGGCGGCCAGGGCGGGTACGGCGCGGACAACGACCCGTGGGCCAGCGACGGCCCCGGCGGCGGCTACTCCGACGAACCGCCGTTCTAAGAAACACAAGCCAGATAGATACTTCGAACCGACCATCCCCGCCGCGGGCGGGGCTCTGCTAAGGAGCACCACGATGGCCAAGCCACCGCTACGCAAGCCGAAGAAGAAGGTCTGCGTGTTCTGCCAGGAGCGGATCGCCTACGTCGACTACAAGGACACCGGCCTGCTCCGCAAGTACATCTCGGATCGCGGGAAGATCCGCGCCCGGCGGGTGAGCGGCAACTGCACGCGCCACCAGCGGGACGTCGCGACCGCGATCAAGAACGCGCGCGAGATGGCGCTGCTACCGTACACGAGCACGGCGCGCTAAGGGAGTCAGGCAGATGAGTCGTACACCGATGAAGCTCATCCTCACCCAGGAGGTGAGCGGCCTCGGCGCACCAGGTGACGTCGTGGACGTGGCGGGCGGCTACGGCCGCAACTACCTGATCCCGCGCGGCTTCGCGATGCACTGGACCCGCGGCGCGGAAAAGCAGATCGAGCTGATCAAGCGGGCCAGGTCGGCCAGGGAAATCCGCGGCGTCGAGGACGCGAAGGCCGTGGCGGCCCAGCTTGAAGGGCTGCAGGTGCGGATGCGGCGGCGCGCGGGCGGCAGCGGCAGGCTGTTCGGCTCCGTCGGGTCCGCCGACATCGCGGCCGCCGTCCGCGAGGCAGGCGGCCCCGAACTCGACCGGCGCCGCATCGAGGTGCGCGACCCGATCAAGACCGTCGGCTCGCACCAGGTCCGCGTCAGGCTCCACCCCGAAGTCAGCGCCACCATCGACCTAGACATCGCCGCCAGCTAACACCCCGGCCCCAGCGCTCCCGGCCCTGGCCCCGGCGCTCCCGGCCCTGGGGCTCCGGCCCGGCCTCCGCCTCCCGGCCTCCCCGCCCCGGGAGTCCGGATGCTCCGGCCATTCCGGCCCCGGCGCCGTCCCGGCACCGCTCCCGGCCCCCTGGGGGGCCGGGAGCTCTCGGGTCCCGGTGCTCTCAGCCCTGCCGGTGCTACGTCGGCACAGCCCTGCACGGTTCGGCCGAGCACGAGGCGACCCCGCGCGTACAGGACCGCAGGGCCGGGCACCTCCAGCCCCACTGGCCTCCCCAGCCCCACCGGCACCCAAACGTACGGCGTGGATGCCACAGCCACGTAGCCCTATGTGCGTGGTAGGGGCTTCCACGCCGTAAATTTCGCTCGCTAGTCGGGTGGGTGGGCGTAGCCTAGGGCGCGCTTGGCTAGATCCGGGTCGATGTCGCTCACCATCGACCAGAGGGCTGCGACCTGCGCTGCCAGGCTGGCCGCGTCGGCGTCCCCGCGGCTTGCATCCAGCCGATCGATGGCGTCGGCGAGCCGTTTCAGCGCGGACTCGTCGTTCGAACACACCGTCGAAGATTATCAGCTCGACGGTGTCCGCGCGCGTCCTTCCGTGATCTTGATGTCCACAGCCCGACCGGCCCCAGCTGTGCGTAATGGCTGTGGATTTTGACCGCAGAAATCGTCGCCAACTTTTTCTTCCGCACAGCCAGTGGATGACGTTCTCGCAGCTTAAAAGGGTAAAGCCAGCATCAAGGCGGCCGTTTCCACAGTTATGTCCCCAGGCTGCGCACAACATGGTCGCCGTACTACACACGTTGTCCACAGAACGCTCCACCGCACGGGTTGGCGCCCGTCCCCGCGGGTCGGCAAAATGTCGTAGCCGTGCGCTAGAACGGTGTCAGGCCAAGGCAGAAACGCGTTCGTGCCGTGTTCATCCGCGCGGGGGAGGGGAGACAGGTGAGCGTCGCCGAGATCGCTCCGAGGAACGACGAGTTCGAGCGGGTTCCGCCCCACGACGTGGCGGCGGAGCAGTGCGTCCTCGGCGGGATGCTGCTCTCGAAGGACGCCATCTCGGACGTGATCGAGGTGATCAGGGCCACCGACCATTACCGGCCGGCCCACCAGCTCATCCACGAGGCCGTCCTGGACCTGTACGGCCGCGGCGAGCCCGCCGACGCGATCACGGTCGCCAACGAGCTCACCAGGCGCGGCGAGATTGCCCGCGTCGGCGGCGCCCCTTATCTGCACACGCTCATCGCCTCGGTGCCGACCGCCGCCAACGCCGGCTACTACGCCCGGATCGTCAGGGAACGCGCCATCATGCGCCGCCTGGTGGAGGCCGGTACCAGGATCGTCCAGTTCGGCTACGCCGGCGACGCGGACGCCGACGACCTGGTGGACCGCGCCCAGGCCGAGGTGTACGCGGTTACCGACAACCGGATGAGAGAGGACTACCACTCCCTGTCGGAGATCATGCCCGGTGCCCTGGATGAGATCGAGGCGATCAGCAGCCACAGCGGCGTGCTCACCGGCGTCCCGACCGGCTTCGCCGACCTAGACGCCCTCACCAACGGCCTGCACTCCGGCCAGATGATCGTCATAGCCGCCCGCCCCGCCATCGGGAAGGCTCTCGCGGTCGACACACCCCTGCCCACACCGACCGGCTGGACCACGATGGGCGAGGTCGCTGTGGGCGATCACCTGCTAGGAGCCGACGGCAAGCCCACCCAGGTCGTAGCCGCCACCGAAATCATGCACGGTCGGCCCTGCTATGAGGTCGAGTTCTCGGGCGGCGACGTGATCGTCGCCGACGAGAACCACCAGTGGCTCACCTGGAGCCACCCGGCCGGGCAAGACGGCCTCTCCTCCCTGATCCCCCCGCAGGTGGTCACCACCGGGGAGATCCGCCGCACCCTGTGCCTCGGGCCGGGTCGGCACCGGTCCAACCATGCGGTGGCGCTCACTGCGGCAGCGAAGGCGACGGTGCCGGTCGGGCCTCGCATCACCCCGACACGCGAGTGGTTGCAGTACGTCGTGGATGTCCGGCCCGTCCCGTCCCGGCCCGTCCGGTGCGTGCAGGTGGACAGCCTGGACCACCTGTACCTGGTCGGTCCCGGTATGATCCCGACGCACAATTCCACCCTGGCACTGGACTTCGCCCGTGCCGCGGCCATCAGGCATCAGATGGCCACCGTGCTGTTCAGCCTGGAGATGGGTCGCAACGAGATCACGATGCGGCTGCTTTCGGCCGAGTCGCGGGTGCCCTTGGCCAGCATGCGCAACGGGCAGCTCGACGACGACGACTGGGCCCGGCTCGCCAGGCGGATGGGCGAGGTTGCCGACGCGCCGCTGTTCATCGACGACTCGCCGAACATGTCGCTGATGGAGATCAGGGCCAAGTGCCGTCGCCTGAAGCAGCGGCATGACCTCAAGTTCGTCATTATCGACTACCTGCAGCTGATGTCCTCGCCCAAGCGAGTGGAAAACCGGCAGCAGGAAGTCTCGGAAATGTCGCGCTCCCTGAAACTCCTAGCCAAGGAACTCGACGTTCCAGTAGTCGCATTGTCCCAGCTCAACCGCAGTCCTGAACAACGTGGCGACAAAAAGCCCCTGCTATCCGACCTCCGCGAATCCGGCTGCCTGACGGCAAGCACGCGCATCCTGCGTGCCGACACGGGAGCGGAGGTCTCGCTAGGTGACTTGCTTGCCTCCGGCGAGTCGAACATCCCAGTCTGGTCGCTTGACGACCGGCTACGTATGGTTCCGCGAATCATGACGCGCGCCTTCCCGAGTGGGACCAAGGAGGTGTTCCGGGTACGACTGACGTCTGGGCGTGAGATCGAGGCCACCGCTAACCATCCGTTCCTTACCCTCGACGGATGGCGTCCGCTAGGCGAGCTCGCTGCTAGAAGCCGGGTCGCCATTCCGCGCCAGGTCCCTGCGCCGATCCATCCGCACGAGGTACCCGAGCCCGAACTTGTTATGCTTGCCCACCTGCTAGGAGATGGGTCTTTTGTGCGGAGCCAGCCGATCCGATATGCGAGCACGGACGAGGAAAACCTGGCGGCGGTGACAGACGCGGCACTGCACTTCGGGATCACCGCGATCCGCGATTATCATCCAGCGGCTCGCTGCACGTCATTGCGACTTCCTTCGCCGTACCATCTGACCCACGGGCGACGCAATCCCATCTCGGCCTGGCTCGACTCCATGGATCTGTTCGGCCTGCGAAGCCACGAAACGTTCATTCCCTCGCAGATCTTCTCGCTGCCTCAGGACCAGCTCGCACTGTTTCTTCGGCATCTGTGGGCTACAGGCGGCTCGATTACGGTCAGCAAGGCCGGTGCGGTGCGCGTATATTACGGCACCACAAGCGAGCGACTGGCACGACAATTGCAGGTCCTACTGTTCCGGTTTGGAATAATTGCTAGATTGCGTAGTGTCGGTAACGCATATGGCCATCCGCAATGGACCATCGACGTGGCAGGTGTTAGGGACCAGCGCCAGTTCCTGGATGACATTGGTGCTTATGGCAAACGTGAGCAAGCGGCCATAGAGGCAAGGAACCGACTTGATTCAATGACGGCCGCTGGCCGGTTCGACACGATTCCAAGCACTGTCTGGGAACGTGTTAATCAGGTAATGCAGGAGCGCTCTATTTCGTTGTCCCATGTCCAGGCAACCATTGGAAGCCGGAGCCGGAGCGATCTCAACGACGGTATCTGTCCTACCCGAACTCGCATGCGCCAAATCGCACAGGTCCTCGGCGACGCAGAGCTAAAGATGCTCGCCTTGAGTGACGTATTCTGGGACACCGTTTCCTCGATAGAAAGTATCGGATACCAGTCGGTCTATGATGCGACAGTCCTTGAGACGCATAATTTTGTCGCGAACGGTATAAGTATTCATAATAGCATTGAGCAGGATAGCGATGTCGTTATTCTGCTTCATCGGGAGGATTTCTACGAGAAGGAATCGCCCCGGGCAGGGGAGGCGGACCTAATAGTGGCCAAGCATAGGAATGGCCCGACAGCGACCGTGACAGTGGCATTTCAGGGTCACTACAGCCGTTTCGTCGACATGGCGCCCTCGTAAGACTGTTCCACTGTTGCCCGTTTCACTCAGGATCACGGCCGATTCGTAGATCTGGTGCAGTAGCCGCATCGTTTCAAGGGCGGCGGCTCCGGTCACCGGTGGCTCCCGGCTGGCGACCACGGCGTCGAGGTAAGCCGCGACGCTGGCGTGGACCGAGGTCTCCCAGTCGTCTTCGGGGACCGGTACTTCTGACCACCGGCGGTCGCGGAACATTGTCAGGGCCGGACCCGTGCGGTAGCCAACGGACAGAGACTCGATGCCGGCCAGCCGGAGGATCGCGCCGCTGCCGGTGATCTCGATCTCGTCGTCGAAGGTTCCGGGCGGCCCGTGGTGGTTTGCCTCGATGATCCCCAGGGCGCCGGACTGGAATTCCAGGATGGCGACGGCGAATTCCTCGCCCCGCCGCCTGGGCGCGTCCAGGACCGCGTGCACGCGCCCATGCCCAGGCGCAGCCGGATCAGCGTCGGCGTACCGATACCGCCGGTCTCTATGAGCCGCTTGGCCTCGGCGTGCGGACCGTAGAAGACCTGATTATGGGACACGCCGAGAGCCACTCCCGCAGCCGCCGCGGCATCGACAAGTTCCTGGCATTCCGCCAGCTCGATCGCGAGCGGTTTCTCCATGAGCACGTTCTTGCCGGCCTGGATCGCCTGCCGCGCCACGGGAAAGTGCAGGTGGTGCGGCAGGCAGACCGACACGGTGCCGACCTGCGGGTCGGCGATCAACTCCCCGGCATCCAGGTACGTCCGCACGCCGTCGGCCTCAAACGGCCGCAGCAGCGCGGCCTCGGTATCGGCCACGGCCACAGGCGCCCGGCCCGCGCCCGCCGGACTCCGGCCACGTGGACCTGGCCGATCTCGCCCAGGCCAAGCACGCCCACTGCAGCGGAAGAAGGAGCCGAATGGCGTGCCACGTGACCTAGATCCGCTAGAGGGCCGCTAACCCGCCAACGCTAGCAGGCCGTGCTGACGGCCCGGCGTGACCGGCGTAGCCCGGTGAAGCCCACCCCCGCCAGCAGCGTTCCGAACGCCATCGTCAGCAGCCATGGCATCGGGTTCGCCGGCGGGCGCGGCGCGGTCCCGCCGAAGCCGGTGTCGGCTCCACCCTTGGGCATGATCTGACTGCCCACCGCGTCAGTCAGGGCGTCGATCTTCAGCCCGGTGGAATCATCGAGCACGACGATGGTGTGAATCGTGCCGGCTGCCAGCTTGACCGGCATGCTGGCGTCCGCGCCGGTCGCGGCAAAGCGCACCGTCTCCTTGCCCGGCGAGACGACCGTGTACGACGTCGCCGCGCCGAAGGCCAACTGCCGCGCGAGGACATCCGGTCCATAGCTGACGGTCACCTGAGGCTGCTTGAGCGCGGCCTGGAACACTCGGACCAGCGCCTTCCCCGACGGTGCGGTCATCTGGTCCCGTAGCACCTCCACTCGCAGACCGGGATCGGGGCCAAGAGCGGCCACGGTGTAAGCGGTCCTCCCGCTTACCATGAAACTCGTGGTCAGCGCGGGCTTGCTGGATTCAGGCGCGCCAAAGCCCCGCATCGCGACGGTGTACTCGCCCGGGCTCAGCGCCTGGTAGGCAGAGACTTCGCCGTAGCTGACATCCCTCAGCACGATCTGGTCCCCAGGATTCCCGAACGGGTACAAGTACATGTCCATGGCCGGTGCCTCGGGGGACAGATGGGCGATCCGGACCCATCCGTCTTGAGTGGCCGCAGGAGACGTTGATGCGGCCGAGGCCGCGGGCGATGTGGCCGAGACGAGAGCGGCAGTGCCGCCCAGTAGCGTGACGACCGTGGCCAGCCTGGCCAAATGCCTGAAGGATCTCATGGTCGCTTACCTCTCAACTTAGTCGCGCCCACCCCAGAGGAAGCGCGTCAGCGATGACCGTTGCAGGTGCCGTGCGCTGCTGATCGACCTCGAGGGTCGGCGTCAGCAATCCCAGCGGGCTTGGCGCGGCGAACTCGATGCTCAGTGCCACCTGACCTGCGGCAGGATGGCCGATCGTGACATGAGCGGGCAGGAAGGGTGCGTCCTGCTGGTTTACCAGTGCCGCCGCCCGCGCGAGTTCGGTCGGCCCGTTACCTCCGCCTGGCGCGATGGTCACTTCCCGGAAAAGCACCTGTACCCCGGGAGACGCGTCGCCGAATGAAGTGACCCGGAAGGAATACTGGGACGCCAGCGCCGCCAGCGTCGCCAGCAGGCGCGAATCCACCTCACCCGCCCGCAACTGGAGGGCGTCTCGCGCCGTGAACTGGATTCGCCAGTTCCTGATCAGCTCGGATCCGGCATACTTTCGGGCGGTGAGGTCGGCCTGGAGCGCGGACTCATAGGCCGCTGCTCCGCCGGGCTCGGTCGCGCGCACCTGGATCCGGGTGATGCCCGAGCCGAAGCTCGCGATCAGCGCCGGCGCATAAGCGTCGGTGACCGGGCTACTGGTCGACGGGGACGTCACTATCACGCTGGCGTCGATCGGGCCGCTCGACCCGGGCTGCAATGGCATGAGCCGGTCCGCGCCGACGCCCTGCTCCTGCAGCGCGGTACACATCGCGGGATAGCACGCGATCATGGTGTCGCTGCTCACCTGGCTGGCGATCCAGGCCGCAGCCTGAGCCTGGGGAGATGTGGCGTGCGCTCCCCGCGATACGGGGTTGCCCGCAGAAGCTGACCGCGTGCCCTGGAAGGCGACATCGACGAACTCCGCGGCGGCTGCTCCGACAAGCGCCAGAATCACGACTAGAGTGACCAGACGCCAGGCACCCAGCCGACGCAGGTGCCCGGATGACTCGCGCCGCCGCACCCATAGCGTGATTGTGGTGGCCAAGACCCTGCCCCATGATGGCTCTGCCGAGACCGGTTCCATAGTCGCCACCCCCAAACCGTCGCGCAGCCCGACGGCTCACGCGGGCCAGCAGAGCACACAAGCTTCCCGGACATCAACCGAAATGGCCGATTAGTTACCTATGTTCTGCATATCGAGACCAGACAGGCCCTAACGGCGGACAGCCCTGTTCCACCAGAGTGGTCGCAGGACTTCTGGCGCGACGCATCGACCGCCTTCCAGGCAGCGGTTCCGCCAGCATGTTCCCGCCACTGGTACGAACCGCGCCCCTCATGCCCTAACCTTGATGGGTACGTACGGCCCGCGATGGGCGACGAAGAAGATTGCTCATCCTCGCCGTCTGTATGTGCTGTCGTAGCAGCTACCTGCAAAGTCGCAGGTAGGACAACCAAAGACCTGCGCTCGTAGCTCAACGGATAGAGCATCTGACTACGGATCAGAAGGTTGGGGGTTCGAGTCCCTCCGAGCGCGCCAGGCCAGAAGCCACTTGCGATCATGAGACAGCCGCTACTGCTGCCAAACCTGCTGCCAAAGCCGCTCATCACAGGTCACCGAACAGCTCATCGATAGCGTCGGCAGCCTCCTGGCGAAGCTCCGGCAGGACGTGCGCGTACGTGTTCATCGTGACACCGATCTCCGCGTGACCGAGCACTTCCATGATGGCGCGCGGCGGCACCCGCTTGGCGACAAAACTGGTAGAGAGCAATGTTCGAATCGTGCTGGATGCCTCAGCCTGGAGCGGGCTGGCTGATGGTTATTCCCCTGGTTGGTGATTATGGGTGCGGGCCAGTTCTGCGGCGTAGCGGGTCCAGCTGGCTCCGGCGTCGTGCGTCCAGTGGACGGCGGCGCCCGGGGATAGGTGGAGGAGGTCGGCGAGGACGGCGGCGGGTAGCTGGGCGGCGAGGTCGGTGAGAGCGGCACGGCGGCCGGCCATGGCGTAGATGCCGAGGATGTTCAGGCGCTGGCCGAGCCGGCTCGCGGTGATCGGCTGGCCGGGCAGGCCGCCGGGGAACAGCCAGGGCGTGAGGGCGGGAGATCCGGTCCCGGCGTGGGATCTGCCGGTGCGGATCAGGTCGGTGAGGATGAGGCCGAGCGGTTCGGGGACGGGAACGTCGTGATCGCCGAAGCGGATGTGCACGGTGCCGTCGTGGCTGGTGACCTGGCTGGTGGTCATGGCGGCGATGCGGGATAGCTGCTGGCCGTAGAGCAGGAGCAGGCATCCGGCGGCGCGGTCGGTGAGGTCGAGGGTGTCGTCGT
>JASHTQ010000123.1 GCA_030040475.1 Streptosporangiaceae bacterium | reverse complement strand
TGCTGACCCAGGTGCCTGACCCGCGGCAGTTCGGGGTGGCCGAGCTCGACGAGGCAGGCCAGCTCGTCGGCCTGGAGGAGAAGCCGAAGGAGCCGAAGAGCGATCTGGCCCTGGTGGGCGTGTACCTGTTCACCCCGGCGGTGCACGAGGCAGTGGCCGCCCTCGAGCCATCCTGGCGCGGCGAGCTGGAGATCACTGAGGCCATCCAGTGGCTGGTACGGCACGGCCGCAAGGTCACCTCCACGATCATCTCGGGCTACTGGAAGGACACCGGTAACGTCGCGGACATGCTCGAGGTCAACCGGACCGTGCTGGAGGTCATCGAGCCCGCCGTGGCAGGCGTCGTGGACGCCGCGAGCGAGCTGATCGGCCGGGTGGTCGTCGAGGCCGGGGCCAGGGTAACCGCGTCGCGGATCGTGGGGCCCGCCATCATCGGCGCGGGCAGCGAGGTGACGGGCTCCTACATCGGACCGTTCACCTCCGTCGCGCCCGGCTGCGTGATTGCCGACAGCGAGATCGAGTACTCGATCGTGCTGGAGGGGGCGTCGATCCGCGGGGTACGCCGGATCGAGGCGTCGCTCATCGGGCACGAGGTCGAGGTGACCCCCGCGCCCATGGTGCCCAAGGCGCACCGCCTGGTGCTCGGCGATCACAGCAAGGTGCAGATAAGTTCCTAGCTCCTGAGGGGGAGGCTGCGTGAGGATCCTGGTGACGGGCGGGGCCGGATTCATCGGCTCGCACTACGTGCGCACGATGCTGTCCGGCGGGTATCCCGGCTACGAGGACGCGGCGGTGACGGTCCTGGACAACCTGACCTACGCGGGGAACCTGGAAAACCTCGACCAGGTCTCGGCCAGCCCGCGGCTGCGGTTCGTCCGCGGCGACGTCGCCGACGCCGACCTCGTCGGCTCGCTGGTACCCGGCCACGACGCGGTGATCAACTTCGCCGCGGAGAGCCACGTGGACCGCTCGATCAGCGGGGCGGCGCCGTTCGTCGCCACCAACGTGGCCGGGGTGCAGGTGCTGCTGCAGGCGTGCCTCGACGCCGGGGTCGGCCCCGTGCTGCAGGTCTCCACCGACGAGGTGTACGGCAGCGTGGCAACCGGCTCGTGGACCGAGCAGGCTCCGCTGGAGCCGAACTCGCCGTACTCGGCGGCCAAGGCCGGCGGCGACCTGATCGCCAGGGCGTACGCCCGCACCCACGGGATGGACGTCCGGATCACCCGCTGCTGCAACAACTACGGCCCCTACCAGTACCCGGAGAAGGTCATCCCGCTGTTCGTGACCAACCTGCTCGACGGCAAGCAGGTCCCGCTCTACGGCGACGGCGGCAACGTGCGCGGCTGGATCCACGTCGATGACCACTGCCGCGGGATCCAGCTGGTGCTTGAGCGCGGCCGGCCAGGGGAGACCTACCACATCAACGGCGACGCCGAGCTGACCAACCTCGAGCTGACCGAAGCGCTGCTCGAGTGCTGCGGCGCGGGCTGGGAGATGGTCGCCAGGGTGACCGACCGCAAGGGCCACGACCGGCGCTATTCCCTCGACGACGGCGCGCTGCGGGCGATGGGATACGCGCCGCGGATCCCGTTCCGCCGCGGCCTGGCGGAGACGGTTCGCTGGTACGCCGAGCACCGGGCCTGGTGGGAGCCGCTCAAACGGCGCGATGCCGCCCTCGCGGGGCAGGTGCCGTGACCAGGTGGCTGGTCACCGGGGCGGGCGGCATGCTCGGCACCGACGTGGTCGCGGCGCTGACCGCCCGCGGCGAGCCGGTGACCGGGCTGGACCGCGCCGCGCTTGACGTGACGGACGCCGCCGCCGTCACCGACGCGATCGGGGTGGCCGGGCCCGACGTGGTGGTCAACTGCGCGGCCTGGACCGCGGTCGACGACGCCGAGACCGCCGAGGAGCAGGCGCTGGTCGTCAACGGCGGTGGCCCGGCCAACCTCGCCGCGGCGTGCGCGCGAACCGGCGCGCGGCTGGTGCAGGTCTCCACCGACTATGTCTTCGCCGGGGACGCGGGCCGGCCGTACGCCGAGGACGACGTGCCCGCGCCGCGCACCGCCTACGGGCGCACCAAGCTGGCCGGCGAGCGGGCCGTGCTCGCCGGCCTGCCGGGCTCTGCCTACGTGGTCAGGACGGCGTGGCTGTACGGGGCGCACGGGCCGAGCTTCGTGCGGACCATGATCACGCTCGAGGGCCGGCGGCCTGCCGTCGACGTCGTCGACGACCAGCACGGGCAGCCCACCTGGACCGCCGACGTGGCCGGGCAGATCATCGCGCTGGTGGACGCCGGCGCCGCGGCCGGCATCTACCACGCCACCAGCGGCGGGCAGACCACCTGGTTCGGCCTGGCGCGCGAGGTCTTCGGCCTGCTCGGCGCCGAGCAGGCCCGGGTAAGGCCGGTACCGACAAGCGCGATGCCGCGGCCCGCGCCGCGGCCTGCCCACAGCGTGCTCGGTCACCGCGGCTGGGCCGCCACCGGGATCCCGCCGATCGGCGACTGGCGGACTGCGCTGCACCGCGCCTTTCCCGGCGTCCTTGCCGCGCAGCGATCCGCCGCGGCGGCGAGTTAGCCGGGCTGGTCCTTCCGCAGGACCTCGAGGTAGGCCTCGCAGTCGGCATAGGCCGGCAGCAGCCCGGCCAGGCGCGCCTCCTCGAGGGTCGGCGCGGCGGCGTCCTTCGGCGAGAGCACCGGCTGCGTGCCGGGGGGCCATTCGATGCCGAGGTCCGGGTCGAGGGGGTGCACGCCGTGCTCGCGTCCCGGCGCGTACGGCGTCGAGCACAGGTAGATGACGGTCGCCTGATCGGTAAGGGCGGTGAAGGCGTGGCCGAGCCCCTCGGCGAGGAACACGGCCCGCCTGCTCTCCTCGTCCAGCCGCACCGCCTTCCAGCTCGCGAAGCTTGGCGAGCCGACCCTGACGTCGACGATCACGTCGAGGACCGCGCCGCTGACGCAGGTGACGTACTTGGCCTGCCCGGGCGGGACGGCCGAGAAGTGGATGCCCCTGATCACCCCCCGGCGTGACACCGAGCAGTTGGCCTGCGCCGTCTGCGGCCAGTACCCGATCGAGTCGGCGAGTTCCCCGGCCCGGAACAATTCCAGGAAGTAACCCCGGTCGTCCCTGTGGATGGCGGGGGTGAACGTCCAGGCACCGCCGATGCCGATCGGCTCCATGCTCACTGCTGCTCCTTCGCGCCGCGAACCCTACCGCCGGACCCTATCGCGGCGGCCCGACCGGCGCGCCGCCGCTATGCTTCACCTCGACCGATCCAGAACTACAGGAGGCTGTCGCGTTGTCGGGTCGAAGCAACAACACCCTGGAGTATTCGCGCACGCAGGCCCCGCCCACCGTCGAGTGCGCCTGGTGCGGACGCCATTTCGACGACACCGACGAGCGTCTGACCGGCAGGGTGCGGTGCTCCCGCTGCGGCGTGGCCACCACGACGCCCTGGCCGAGCGACGAGCAGCTCGGCGCGGCCTACGCCGACTGGTACCGCCCGGCATCCGGCCGGTTCTCCGGGCTCGGCGACAAGGTGCTCCGCCGTACCCGCTCGACGCTCGCCAGCCGGCTGCACGCGATCCTGCCGCCCGGCCCGGTACTCGACGTGGGAGCCGGCGACGGGACGCTGGTGGAGGCCTTCGTGCGGCACGGGCGCGAGGCCGTCGGCCTCGAGCCGTACGCGTCCGGGCCGCACATCCGCAATGCCGAGGTCGAGGACGTCGACGAGACCTGGTCGGCGGTCATCTTCTGGCATTCACTCGAGCACCTCCGCAGGCCGGGCCGGGCGCTGCGGCACGCGGCCGGGCTGCTGGCTCCCGGCGGGACGCTGGTGGTCGCGGTGCCGAACGCGACCAGCCTGCAGGCCCGCGCCTTCGGCGATCGCTGGCTGGCCCTCGACCTGCCCCGCCACCTCGTCCACCTGAGCCCGGCTGCCCTGCTGTCCACCATCGAGTCCCTGGGACTGCACGTCGAGCGGGTCAGCTACCTGCGCGGCGGGCAGGTGGTGTTCGGCTGGGTGCACGGCATGGTCGGCAAGCTTCCCGGGCATCCTGACCTGTACGACGCCATCCGTCGCAGCCAGGCGCGTCAGGCCGGGCAGGGCCCGGCGCTGCGGCTGTACGCTCTCGGCGCGGCCGTCGTCGCCCTGCCGTTCGCCCTGGCGGCAACGGCAGTGGAGGTGGCGGCGCGAAAGGGCGGCACCATCTACGTCCAGGCGCGGCGTCCGGCGCCCGGGTCCTAGGCCCGGTCCCGGGGACCCAGCCCTAAGCCAGCTGCAGGTGCAGGTAGATCACTCCGCCGAGCACCGGCACCAGGCCCACGGTGGCCGCGCGCGCCAGCCAGGTTCCTGGACTGCGCGTCAGCCCGCGCGGCCGGCTGAGCAGCAGCATGACCGCCAGCAGGTACACCTCGACGAACGACCGCAGGTCGGCGCTCAGGCTGTTCCAGGTGTCCGGCGTGACGATGCAGATCTCGACGAGGTACAGGACAAGCGCCAGGCGTTCGTGCATCGGCGCCAGGCCGGCCCGCATCGAGCGCAGCGCCGCGGCCGCGAACACCAACAGGACGGCCAGTTCGGCCAGCCAGACGTCGGCCGCGTTGTAGCCGACGAGGTCCAGGCGGCCGAGGTTGTGCGCGATCGCCACGAAGGGCGCGATCAGCGGCGTGCCGGCGTTGCGCCCGGTATCGGCGAACAGCGGCACGGCGCCGGAGAAGGCGTAGACGATGCCCTGCCAGCCGGCGAAGACGACGGCGGGAAGCGCCCAGGCGATGTCGTCGCGCCCCAGCCGGTTTCGGTGGCGCAGCAGGCCGACCAGCCGCACGATGGCGATGGCAGCGACCGCCACCATCGCGGTTTCCCTGGTCAGGGCGGCAAAGGCGAGCAGCAGAGAGGCCGTGATCGGGCGGCGGCCGCGCAGCGCGAGCAGCCCGGCGACGAGAAAGGCGGCGGCGACCGGCTCGGCGGTGTCCCGGGACAGGCTGGTGACCAGGCCGAAGTACGCCGGCAGCAGCAGCCCGTAGGCGGCATGCCGGCCGCTCTGCCTGGCGATCAGCGCGCCCAGGTAGCCAAGGGCGGCCAGGGCGGCGATGTTGACCGCGACGAGCATGTAGGGCACCAGCGCGGACTGGCCGAACGAGACCAGCCAGGTGATCACCGGATACCCGATGCGCATGAACCGGTACGCCTGGTCCATGGTGATGCCGTAGGCGGTATGCGAGAAGTTGACGGGGTTGATCGCGAGCCGGTAGAAGAACTGCCCGTCATAGCCGTATTTCGGGCGGATCGGCATCCCCGAAGGCAGCTGTGCCGGGTTCGCGAAGTACTGCCCGATGAGGATGAACCTGTCGATGCTCCGCCTGGCCCACAGGTCCCAGCGGGCGACCACGAATGCGGTGGCCGCGAGCAGCACGACGAGCCCCGTGACGGCGGGCCTGTTGGTCCGCGCGATGACCGGGCCGGCCAGCCGTCGCCACCATACGGGCGCGGCCTCGCGCTCCAGGTCGGCTTCGAGACCCGGATCCAGCGCCTGCGGCACGGCGTCAAGCTCGGTTGTCACACCGTGCTCCATGTCGACGCCAGATTCTTGTATAGCCAAGGTCCGTCCCTGACGAAGGGCGGGCCAGGCCCGGACACACCGCCGCTTTTTCGGGCTTGTCGGACCAAAAGTCTACAGAAATCGACTCCATCACGCCCACAAGCTGGCTGAATGCATGGTGGGAGATCGCTTAGAAGTTCCGGGGGGCCGCTCAGCTACGTCCACCGGTGACCGTCCGTCACGACAGCGTCAGCCTGCGCTGCGTGACCACGATCAGCGCGGGCACCAGCGATGCCGCCAGCGACGGCAGCACCCAGGCGCCGAGGTATCGCCGCGCGGTTCCCAGCAGGATGACCGCGGCCAGCAGGTACACCTCGATGAACGAGCGCAGGTCGGCGTCCACGCTGTTCCAGGTGTTCGGCGTGACGATGCAGATCTCGACCAGGTACAGCACGAAGGCGAGCCGCTCGTGGACCGGGACGCTGGTGGCCCGCAGCTGCAGCAGCGCCGCGATCGTGAACGCGGCGAGGATGGCGATCTCGAGGAGCCACAGGTCGTACTGGTCGAACTGGCCGGTGTTGATGTGCCCGAGATTCGCCTTCAGCGCCTCGAGCGGGGCGATGAACGGAGCGCCCGCGTTGCGCCCGCCATCGGACAGTATCGGCACGCTGCCGGTGACCACCTTCACCACGACCTGCCAGGCGACGAAGGCCGCGGTCGGGATCAGCCACGACAGGTCGTCGCGACCAGGGCGAACCCGCCGGCGGGCGATGCCGATGATCCGCATCACGGCGATGGCGGCGACGCCGACCATCACCGTCTCCCTGGTCAGCACGCCGTAGGCGAGGAGCGCCGCGGCCAGCACGGGTCGGCGGGCGCGCAGCGCCAGCAGCCCGCCGAGCAGGCAGGCGGCGGCGAGCGGCTCGGCCGTGTCGCGGGACAGGCTGGTGATCAGGCCGTAATAGCCGGGCAGGAGCAGCCCCCAGGCGGCATGCCGGCCACCCTGCTGTGCGAACATGCCGCCCAGGTACCCGATGGCGGCGATGGCGGCGGCGTTGACCGCGACAAGCATGACAGGCACCACGTCGTGCTGGCCCGCCGAGACCAGCCAGGTCAGGACGGGGTACCCGATCCGCATGAACCGGTAAGGCCGGTCCACGGTGATGCCGTACGCGGTGTGGCTGAGGTTCAGCGGGTTGAGCGCCAGCCGGTAGAAGAACTGGCCGTCGTAGCCGTAGGTCGGCTGCAAGGGAATGCCACGCGGCAACTGCGACGGAACCGCGAAGTGACGTCCGACCAGGATGAACGCGCCGATGCTGCCCTTGGCCCAGGTCTGCAGGCGGGCAATCGCGAACGCGACGGCGGCCAGCAGGGCGCACGCGGCCGGCAGCGCCGGCCGGTCGGTCTTCGACCCGGGCGATCCATCCGGCCGGCTCGGCTCGCCGGCCCCTCCGGGTACCCCGCCAGCCCTAGTACCGGGCGCCGGGAGGAGTTCCGGGCCGTCCTGCATGGCCGCATGAGAGTGTGGCATTCGTGGCACCGCGTAGTCCTGACCGGGCATGCATGTTTCCTTATCGAGGC
Source organism: Streptosporangiaceae bacterium (assembly GCA_030040475.1). Next base: position 4,117 of record JASHTQ010000123.1, on the reverse strand, counting down.
GGCGGCCCAGGCCAGATTCGCCGCCGTGCGCTGGATCGCGGCGAGCTTACCCTACCCTAGGCCGCTTCGCCGAAGATCTCGGCACCGGCCCGGGTAAGGCAACGGAACGCCGTGTTAGCGCGCATATGACGGGCAGGCGGGCGAACGGCGACATGGGGATCACAAGGCCCTAACCGGACGAGGCGGGGCGGTAAGGTAAAGCGCCAGAGAGTGTATGGGGGGAAGCCGGCCGGAGGCCTGCCATAAACAGCCGGAGGTTGTACACGTGACGAATTTGCCTGATCAGTTCGACAAAGACGTGGTGGTCATCGGGGGATGCGGGCATGTCGGCCTTCCGCTGGCAATCGCCTTCGCCGACCGGGGCGCCACGGTGGGCATCTATGACGTCAGCCAGGCCGCCGTCGACACGGTGAACGACGGCCGGATGCCGTTCGCCGAGGCCGGCGCGGACGAGGTGCTGCGCCGGGTGCGCGGCCTCGGGCGGCTCGAGGCCTCGGTGGACCCGGCGATCGTGGCCACGGCGCGCAACGTGGTGGTGGTCATCGGGACGCCGGTGGACGAGCACCTCAACCCCAACCAGGTCGCGATCACCAAGGCGCTTGGCGGGTGCTCGGCGCACCTTCGCGACGGCCAGCTCCTCATCCTGCGCAGCACCGTGTTTCCCGGGGTGACCGCGCTGGTCGAGAAGATGATCGCCGGGCTCGGCCTGCAGATCGAGGTCGCGTTCTGCCCGGAGCGGATAGCCGAGGGCAAGGCGATGACCGAGCTCTTCGAGCTGCCGCAGCTCGTCTCGGCGCGCACGCCCGCCGGCATCGAGCGGGCCTCCGAGCTGTTCGGCAGGCTCACCGGCAAGCTGGTGGTGCTGTCGCCCGAGGAGGCGGAGCTGGCCAAGCTGTTCACCAACGTCTGGCGGTATATCAAGTTCGCCACCGCCAACCAGCTCTACATGATGGCCAACGAGCAGGGCCTGGACTTCGACCGGATCAGGCGAGGGCTGGCCGAGGACTATCCGCGAGCCGCGGACATGCCGGCCGCTGGCTTCGCCGCCGGGCCGTGCCTGTTCAAGGACACCATGCAGCTGGCGGCGTTCAACCACAACAACTTCCCGCTCGGCCACGCGGCGATGGCCGTCAACGAGGGCCTGCCGCTGTACGTCGTGCATCGCCTGGAGCAGCGGTTCGACCTGGCGTCGATGACCGTGGGGATCCTGGGAATGGCCTTCAAGGGAGGCTCGGACGACATCAGGTCGAGCCTTTCCTACAAGCTCAAGCGGATCCTGGCATTCAAGGCCGACGCGGTCCTGTGCACCGATCCGTACGTGACCGTCGATGAGGACCTGCTGCCGCTCGACGAGGTACTCGCCAGGTCGGATCTGCTCGTGGTGGGGGCACCGCACCCGGAGTACCGGGGCCTGCGGACGGAAAAGCCCGTGGCCGACATCTGGGACGTGCTGGGAGACGGTGTCCGGGTATGACGCAGAGGCCTCGCGTCTCGGTCGTGGTTCCCGCCTACAACGAGGGCGAGCACACCCTCACCGTGCTTGACCGGCTTTTTGAGTCGGTGCACCTGCCGTGCGAGGTGCTGGTCGTGGTGGACTCGGCCGACGACACGACCGTGCCCGTGGCCGAGGACTACGCGAAGCAGGAACCCCGGCTGAAGTGCCTGGTCAACACCTACGGTCGAGGTCCCGCCAACGCGATCAGGTTCGGCATCGATGCGGCGGCCGCCCCGGTCGCGGTGGTGACCATGGCGGACGGCTGTGACGACGCCAGGCAGATCGACGAGCTCGTCAAGCTGGTCGAGCGCGGCGTGGCGGTGGCGGCCGCGTCCCGTTTCATGCCCGGCGGACAGCAGGTCGGCGGCCCGGTGGTCAAGGGCACGCTGTCCCGTCTGGCCGGCCGGTCGCTGCGGATCCTGGCGCACGTCGGCACCAGGGACGCCACTAACTCCTTCAAGGCCTATTCGGTCGAGTTCGTCAGGCAGGTCGGTATCGACTCGCGCGACGGGTTCGAGATCGGCATCGAGCTGACCGCGAAAGCCAAGCGGCTGCGCATGCCGGTGGCCGAGATACCGACGATCTGGCTGGACCGCCAGGCGGGAGTGTCGAACTTCAGGGTGGCGAAGTGGGTGCCCAGTTACGTCCGCTGGTATCTGTTCGCGTTCGGACCCCGGCTGACTGCCGAACAGATCCGCCATCGTGGAGCAGTCCGTCAGCCGAACCGGCAGGAAAAGGACTAGGAGGCCTGATGCAGCGGGTTCTGGTCAGCGGGTCCGCGGGCTTTATCGGCGGGTACGTGGTAGAGGAGCTGCTCAAGCGCGGATACACGGTGGTCGGCCTCGATAATTTCACCAAGTACGGGAAGATCAGGAAGTCTTACGACGAGAACCCGCGGTACCGGCTCGTCGAGGGCGATGCCAGGGACGTCGCGCTGATGACCGAACTGCTTGCCGACTGCGACCACTTCATCGCGGGCGCCGCGATGATCGGCGGCATCTCCTACTTCCACGCCTACGCCTATGACCTGCTCGCCACGAACGAGCGGATCATGGCGGCGTCCTGCGACGCGGCGATCGCCGCCCATCGCGACGGTCGGCTGCGCAAGGTCACCTACCTGTCGTCCTCCATGGTTTTCGAGAGCGCCGACGAGTGGCCGTCCTATGAGGGACAGCAGCGGGAGATCCCGCCGCCCTCGTCCTCCTACGGGTTCCAGAAACTGGCCGTGGAGTACTTCGCCCGGGCGGCCTGGGAGCAGTACCGGCTGCCCTACACGCTGGTCCGCCCGTTCAACTGCGTGGGCATCGGCGAGAGCCGGGCTCTCGGTGACCGGGAGATCCTGTCCGGAAACGTCGAGCTCGCGATGAGCCACGTGGTCCCCGACCTGGTGCAGAAGGTGCTCAAGGGACAAGATCCGCTGCACATCCTCGGCTCGGGTGACCAGGTGCGGCACTACACCTACGGCGGTGACCTGGCCGTCGGCGTGGTCACCGCGATGGAACACCCGGACGCGCTGAACGAGGACTTCAACCTGTCCACCGCGGAGAGCACCACCGTGCGCCAGTTGGCCGAGCTGATCTGGCGCAAGGTCAAGGGCGACGGCGCCCCGCTCCGGCTGGTCCACGACGCGCCGTTCGAGTATGACGTCCAGCGCCGGGTACCGGATACGGACAAGGCGAAGAAGATCCTTGGCTTCGAGGCAACCACGAGCCTCGAGGAGATGCTCGACGAGGTGATCCCCTGGATCGACGCGGCGATCCGGGCGGGAACCATCTAAACGGAAGGGTCACGACGCGGATGAGGTTGGCTAGCTCGCCCGCTGCCACCGGCATGGGCACGGCGGCGGCGGCCCCCGGCCGCCGGCCGTGGTGGGTCTGGGCGGTCCCTTCGGTATCGCTGTTCGTCCTGCTCTGCCTGCGCAACCGGTTCCTCTTCACCGACCGCCTGTATGAGCAGGGCGACTCCGCCGCCAATTCGATACTGATCGCGCAGGCCAAGCACTTCACCCTGCTGGTCGGCAATTACTCCCGCGAGGGCTTCAACCACCCCGGCCCCGCCTACATGTACGTGCAGGCCTTCGGCGAGTACCTGTTCCAGAACTGGCTGCACGTGGTGCCGACCGCGTGGAACGCGCACGTGCTCGCGGTGTTCGCGCTGAACGGCGTGTTCGCCGCGCTCGCGGTCGGCGTCGTGTACGGCTGGACCGGCTCGCTGCGGGGCGCCGCGGCCTGCTTCGCCGTCTTCCTTGCCTTTGCGGTCGCCCATCCGTCGATCGTCAACTCCGACTGGATGCCCTACGTGTACGTCCCGACGTACGTGGTCTTCCTCATCGCGGCGGGCTCGGTGACGGCCGGACGGCTGACCGACGCGTGGATCCTGGCCCTCTCCGGCTGGTTTCTCATCCACGGCCAGGCATGCTTCCTGCTCTTCGTGCCGGTGCTCACACTGGCCGTGCTCATCGCGCTCGTCTGGCCGCGACGGCATCGGGCGCGCGCGTCGGCGCGGTCGTTCTTCGCTGCCAGGCGTGGCGTCTGGGTCCCCGTCGTGGTGATCAGCGCCGTCTTCCTGCTGCCGATCGTGGTGAACCTGGTCCTGCACTGGCCGGGCGATTTCGGCAAGTAC
>JASHTQ010000122.1 GCA_030040475.1 Streptosporangiaceae bacterium | reverse complement strand
GACGTGGTCGCGCGCTCCGCTGTCCACGTGGACCGGGGCCGGCCCGTCGGGCAGCGCGTAGCCGAGGTACTCCTTCTCGAGCACCTCGCGGAACTTCTGCGCGCCCCAGTCGGCGATCAGGAACTTGATCCGGGCCCGGTGCCGGAGCCGCCGGTAGCCGTAGTCCCGGAACAGGGCCGCGACCGCCGCCCACACCTCGGGCACCTGGCCCGGCCGCACGAACGTGCCCAGTCGCTGGGCGATCATCGGGTTCGTCGAAAGCCCGCCGCCGACCCACAGGTCGTAGCCGGTCTCGCCGGTCCCCGGGTGCCGGACCGCGGCGAACGCCACGTCGTTGATCTCGTGGATGGCGCACTGCGCCGCGCAGCCGCTGATCGAGGACTTGAACTTGCGCGGCAGGTTGGAGAACGCGGGATCGCCGATGTACTGGTCGGTGATCGCGGCGATTTCCGGCGATTGCGCGGCAGGTTGGAGAACGCGGGATCGCCGATGTACTGGTCGGTGATCGCGGCGATTTCCGGCGTGGCGTCGATGATCTCGGCGGCGTCGATGCCCGCCAGCGGGCAGCCGAGGATTACCCGCGGGGTGTCACCGCAGGCCTCGGTGGTGCTGAGTCCGACGCACTCCAGGGCATGCCAGATCGCGGGCACGTTCTCGATCTCGACCCAGTGCAGCTGGATGTTCTGCCTGTCGGTGACGTCCGCCGTGCCGCGCGCGTACCTGCGGGAGACGTCCGCGATCGCGCGCAGCTGATCGTTCGCCAACTGGCCGCCGTCGATGCGGATCCGCAGCATGAAGTAGCGGTCGTCGAGTTCCTCCGGCTCCAGCACTGCGGTCTTGCCGCCGTCGATGCCGGGTCGGCGCTGGGTGTACAGCCCGTACCAGCGGAACCGGCCGCGCAGGTCGGCAGGATCGATCGAGTCGAAGCCGTACCTGGAGTAGATATCGATGATCCGCTGGCGGACGTTGAGTCCGTCGTCGTTCCGCTTGTTCTCTTCGTTCTTGTTGAGCGGCTCGTGGTAGCCCAGCGCCCACTGGCCCTCGCCGCGCTTTCTCCTGGTATTTGTCCCGGTTGCGACGGGCATGGCTGAAAAGTCCTTTAGGTCGGGGGCGCGCGTGACGGCTCGAGGAACTCAGCCTCATTCGACGGGGTGTTCACGGCGCGAGGCGGCACCCGGCAGCGCGCGCCCGGTCAGATATCCGGGTCGGCGGTCAACGGGCGCGGCGACAAATGGCGCTGCGGACGCGCAGGAGATCGACGTGCCTACGCACGACGAGCAACGGATCCGTAACGGCCATAACAGCAGAATCACATAGTACGGACGCCGCTGTCCAGGACAGGTCCGCCATGTGGACAGTCCATGCCGTCTGGTGCGGGGCCATGACCCTGGCAACCAGGCTCGCTTGAGGCCTATTCCCGGGTCAGCCCTGGCGGATCCAGCCGAGCGGCGGCTCGGCCCGTTCCGCGGGCGGCTGATGCTGGCAGTCGCACCAGGTGCCGCCGGGGCATTCCTCGTGATGGTGCTCCCGGCACGGGATGCAGATCATGCCCCATCTATTCCCGGCCATTGTGCGTCCATGTGCCACTTTGACGGGTACACCGGGGGCATGAGGGAGGAGCCCGGTCGATATGTGCTCCCCTTCCCCGACCGGCGCGCCGCGGGCAGGCTACTCGGGGAAAGGCTCAAGGGCACGGTTCGACTTCACGAGTGGCCCGAACGCACGCTGGTGCTCGGCCTGCCCAGGGGCGGCGTAGCGGTCGCGGAGCAGGTCGCCGCGGTCCTTGCGGTGCCGATGAACGTCATGGTCACCAGGAAGATCGGATATCCGAAGCAGCCGGAACTCGGCGTGGGCGCCATCGCCGAGATCCCGGGCGAAGTCGGCTGCGGGCCGCCCGTCTACGACGCCGACCTACTCGACGCGCTGTCGGTAACGCCGGAAGACCTGGCGGAGGTGCTCGCGGCGGAGGAGGCCGAACTGGCCAGGCGGGTGCGGGTCTACCGAGGCGGCAGCCCGCTGCCGCGGGTGGCTGGCTGGTGCGCGATCGTGGTCGATGACGGCCTGGCAACCGGCGGCACCGCGCGGGCGGCATTGCGGTCCCTGCGGGAGGCGCAGGCCGGCCATCTTGTGCTCGCGGTCCCTGTCGCGCCGACGTCCGCGGCCACGGCAATGCGCGCCGAGGCCGACCAGGTAGTCGTCCTGGCCACCCCGCGCCATTTCTCTTCAGTTGGGGAGTGGTACAGCACCTTCGGCCAGCTCAGCGACGCCGATGTGCTGGCCCTGCTGACCAAGGGGGGGTAGCGCGCTCGCTAGTGCGCTCAGGCGGCGTTGGCCCGGCGCATGCGCCGACGCCGCTCGGCCGAGCGCTCATCCTCATTCAGCCCGCCCCAGGTGCCATACTTCTCAGGCCGCGACACGGCGTAGTTCAGGCATTCCAGCCGCACCGGGCAAGCTGCGCAAATCTCCTTGGCCTTGCGCTCCCTGATCTCCCGCTCCGGCTGGCGCTCGCCGTCGGGGCCGAAGAAGAGCAACAAGTCCTCACCGCGGCACCCGGCAGCATCTTGCCACCCCCAGTTAGGGCGGGGAAGCACAGCCGACTGCCGACGTACCTGAGACATGGATCAATCACCTCAACCAAGATGCATCAAACGTGCGTTACAGTGGAGCGTCAGGTCGTAGACACGCAAACCAGTCCTGTCCGGAACCTCCGTTGCAAGATACAACGCGTCTTGGCGACGTGATGTTCCCGCACGCGGGTAGCGCGATCGCGTAAGCAAACGGTCACTATACCGAACGGCTGGCACCGGCGCTATGGTTCACCCCGTGCCGTTAACCGTTCGCGCCAGGCCGTTGCATGCCCGCCGATAATGATGCCATCGGCCGTGGTCATCTCGCACGCAAGGTGGCGAAATTCCCCACCTGATTTCCGCAGTCCAGCTAGCCTCCTCTTCAGGACTGGTGACGAACTGGACAAAGGGCGAGGAGCAGGCCACGATGAGCACCATGTCAGCGTCGGACGCAGCGCCACTGCCCCGGCTCGGCGAGGTCTTCTTCGACGTGCGCGGCAGCTCCCGGAGCATGCGCTTGAGCTGGTACGCCGATACCGGGATCTCCGTCTTCAGCATCTGGCAGGGCGGAACATGCACGGGCACGTTCCGGCTGCCGATGGAGGAGCTGCCGAGGCTGATCGACGCCCTGCAACGTGGCATGCCTGCCGACCAGCGGGATTCGTATGGCCCCCGGCCGCTTCCCAGTGACCCGACCGACCCGAGGCTGACCGCGCTTCCGGGTTACGCCACCGCGCGCAACGCCGATTTCACCGGGCCGGTAACCGGCGATTTCCGTGCACTGCGGTCTGACGATCAGGCTGGCGTGTCGGGTCCCGTGGCATACGGCGGCGGAACCTCCCCCCGGGCGCTGCCGTCGCCTCCGCTGGCCCTGCCAGCCGGACCTGGGCCAGCCGGACCTGGGCCAGCCGGACCCGGCCCCGCCGGCGAATACGCCCGTGACTACTCGGGCGATTATCAGGAGCAGCGGCCTGCAGGGCGGCGCAGGGCCCGAGGGTCGGTCGAGGGCTATCCCACCGAGGGCTATTCCACGGATGGCTATCCCGCTATGGACCGATACGGGAACACGCCGTCGCCAGCCCGCTATCCCGAGCAGGCCCAGTACCCCGGCCAGGCCCAGTACCCCGCGCAGCCGCAGCATGCCGACCGTGGGTATGCCACCCCGGCATATCCGGAGCACGGCTATCCGAGCCAGGGGTACGACCGCGGCTACCCGGAGCAGGATGACCGGGGCTATGACCAGCAGGGTTACGGCCAGCAGGAGTACGGCCAGCAGGAGTACGGCCAGCA
>JASHTQ010000121.1 GCA_030040475.1 Streptosporangiaceae bacterium | reverse complement strand
GGCGAACCCGCGGACCTGCGCCTGGGCGAACTCGATGTCCTTGATGACCTGCGCGGGCAGGGTCGCGATGATGTCCTCGATCTGCCCGGCGGAGAGCCGGAAATCCTCGGGCGACCAGTTGTCGAACTCCGCCGAGTAGGCGCGGACCGCCTCGTCGCCGCGGGCGCGGATGTCGGCGATGACGGCGGTGACCGTGGCCCTGACGTCGGCCAGGTCGGCGGCCACCTGCGCGGCCGGGACCGCTTCCTTCAGGTAGGTCTTGCTCATGTTCTGCTCCGCTCCGGGTGCTAGGTGTGCGCTGGTCGGCGGGTGTTAAGCGTCGCCTCGTCCGCGGTCAGGTAGCCGGCGAATCGGCGCTCCGGGTCGCGGTCGGACCTGATGGCCTGGTACCTGTCCCAGGCCTCGTCGCTGGCGAACCTGTCCGGCCTGACGGTGAAGTCGCTGTCGCCCAGGTAGCAGCCGGGGGAGAACGGCTCGAGGCGGGCCATGGTGGCGTCGACGAACTCCCGGCAGGCGGCGTCCTGTGCCTGGTCTTCGCAGACGACGTAGGTGGCGAAGTAGAGGTCGGTCTGCAAGGACAGCGCCATGTCCGGGAGCTGGCGGGCCGGCTCGTGCGGCGCCGGCGCATCGGCGAGGTCGAACCACAGCGAGAACGCCTTGGGTGTCGGCAGGTCGGTGAACGCGGGGACCAGGGCCGGGATGAGCGCGGCGGCGTCGCCGGCGAGGTAGGCGTTGTCGACGACGTAGCGGTGGCCTTCGGGGTTGGCGCGGATCTGCTCGGCGCGCAGGTCCGCGATGTCGGTCGGCTGCGCGATCTTGGCCACCAGGGCCTTGCCCGCGGCCGGGCAGCCCTCCAGCGCCCGCAGCGACCGCGGCCCGCCGTCGAAGCTGACGCCGTCGACGACTAGCGCCGGTCCCTGGTAGCCGATTTCCGGCGGCAGCGGCGGGGTGATCCCGACCGCCACAAGCTCGACCGACCGCGGCACGTCGTGCCGCGCGCGGTGCAGCCATGCGAGAACCTCCTCGGCGACCTCGGCAGGGTACACGTAGGTGGTCTGCGTCAGCTCGCGGAACCGTGGCCTGGTGCGCAGGCGGAACTCGGTGACCACGCCGAAGAAGCCGGGACCTGAGCCGCGGGCGGCCCAGAACAGATCCTGGTTGTCCGTAGCGCTGGCTACGACGACGTCGCCGTCGGCCGTCACCACCCGCATCGAGTCGATCTGCTCCGCCGCCCAGCCCCAGCCCCGGCAGTTCCAGCCCATGCCGCCCTGCAGCAGGAAACCGCCGATCCCCACGGTGGGGCAGTGCCCGGCGGCGAAGAACCGGTCCCTGGCGGCCAGGAACGGGTCGAGGTCTTCTCCGCCGCGCACCGCGGGGCCGACGGTGACGGTATCCGTCTCGTCGTGGTAGCTCATCGCCGTGAAGGCGGCCAGGTCGATCAGCAGGGTGTCGTCGCGCAGCGACCAGCCGGCCCAGCTGTGCCCGCCGGCGCGGACGGCGACCTTGAGGCCTTCCGCCCTGGCGAGGCGGACGCCGGCCACCACGTCGGCTTCACCGGCGGCCCGCAGGATGGCGGTTGGCCGGCGGTCCGGCCGGCGCGCGTTGAAGATCCGGCTGCGGGCGGCCTCGTCGAAGCCGTCGGTGCCGGGACGCAGCAGCTGGCCGGTGAACGCCGTGGGCATCAGTGCGGGATCCCGAGGTCGGTGGCCTTGCCGTCGAGATCGGTGTAGATGAAGGAGAGGTAGGCGACCTTGACGTCCTCGAACTTCCCGTCCGCGCGCAGGCGGTACATGATCAGGCCGTGGTAGTCGAAGGTCTCGCCGACCCGGATCGCGCCGAACGGGGAGCCGGCGTCCTCCCGCCGGACGTCGAAGTGGGTGTGCATCTGGATCGCCACGGTGTCGCCGTCCGAGACGAACCGCTCGACGTCGAGCGATTCCCTCATCGCACCCCAGATCTTCGCGTAGTGCGCCTTGACCTGCTCGACTCCGCTCAACAGCAGGGTGCCGTTGAGCATCCGGACGTCGGGTGCCATGTAGTCCTCGAAGGCACCGGCCTCCTCGGCGTTGAACCGGCGGATATAGGTGTCGAAGTCTGCTCGTTCCATGGGGTCTCCGGCTGGCTATTTGACGGCGATGGGGTTGACCGGCAGGCCCACCCCGCCGGTAATCGGCAGGCCGGCGGCGACCAGCAGGAACTCGTAGACGCCGTCGCCGGCGCAGTCCTCGGCGAGCGCCTCGAGATCGAACATCTCGCCGAGGAACAGGCCGATGTTGGGGATGGCGATCTGGTGCAGCGGGCAGACGCACGGGGCGTCGAACTCGGGCGGCCGGACCTCGGCGGCGAACGTGTCGGTCGCGACCGCCGCGATCTCGCTGCCGTGCAGCCAGCCGAGCGAGCCGAACGACAGCCCCGGCGCCGGCCCGGACGCGTACCCGGCCCAGTCGCCGAGGCCGCGGCAGCGAGCCAGCTGCCCCGTCCTGACCAGGACGATGTCGCCGCGGGCGACCCGCGCCGACGGGCCCTGGGCGCGGATCGTGGCCCGGATCTGGTCATCGGTGATCGCGTGCCCGTCGGGCAGCGAGCCCCCGCCGATCACGCGGCCGGCGTCGAGCAGCACGCCCCGGCTGACGAACCCGGCGGCCTGCCGCTCCGCCCCGGTGACGCGGTCGCCCGCGGCGGTCACCACCTCGGCGCGGTGCCGTCCGTTCCAGGCCAGCGCGTTGTCGAACACGTGGCCGAGGCCATCCCAGTGCGTGCCGGACCGCAGCGGCATGAACACCACGTCGTCGGCGTCGCCGAACCCGTGCGGATATCCCTGGTCGCCGACCGCGGCCTCGGCGCGTGAGTCGAGCATCGTGTGCACGGGATTGCCGTCGCGGTGGCCGCTGCCCGGCCCGGTCCTCGTCAGCTCGACCGCGAGGGAGAACGCCCGGCCGGTACGGGCGAGCGCCGCCGCGGCCGCGCGTTTGGCGTCGTCGATGTAGTTCAGCGTCCCGAGCGCGTCGTCCGGGCCCCAGCGGCCCCAGTTGCGGTACTTGCGCCGGGCCTCGGCGAGGGCCTCCTCGACCGGACCCAGGGTCAGGTCGCTCACCTGCCCTCGCCGAGCGGGATCTCGACGAACTCGACCAGGTTTCCGTCCAGGTCGGCGATGAACGCCATCCGCACGCCGGGCTCCGGGGACGGCCGGGGATCCCAGACCGGGACGGCGCCCCTGGCGACCAGTTCGGCGAACGTGGCGTCCAGGTCAGGCGTGGCGAACGCGACATGGCCGTAGCCCCTGGTGAGCAGGGCCTGCGGTGGCTCTTGGCCGCAGATCCCGCCGCCGGAACCCGCCCGCTCGAACAGCTCTACCCGGGTGCCATGGCCTTCCATGAAGCAGCCCCGCACGCCGAACTGCGGCAGCCTGAACGCGAACCCCTCGGTCATGCCGAGCACGTCGGCGTACCATTTCTTGGCCAGGTCCAGGTCGGCGACCGAGAGCCCGACGTGGTGATGCAGCAGGTTCATACCCGGTCCCTAATCCGCCGCTCACGGCCGTAGGCCGCGACGACGAGCATGATCAGCAGCCCGTAGACCATTTCCTGGACGCCCGTGCTGTAGTTGTGCGCCTCGAGCAGGTAGGTGACGACGGTAAGGATGAGCGCGCCGAGGACGGTGCGCCAGTAGTCGCCGCGCCCGCCGAACATGGTGCCGCCCACGATCACCGCGGTGAGCGCCAGGAACAGGTACGGGTCACCGGAGTCCAGGTTGCCGCCGCCGTCCCCGGCGAGCAGGATGCCGGCGAACGTGGCGAGCACCGCGCTGACGATGAAGCCCGCGGTCCACGTCCAGCCGGTCCGGACCAGCGCGCGCCTGGCGGCGACCGGATTGGTGCCGTTGAGGTACAGGCTGCGCCCGGCACTGGTCCTGGCGAGCACGATCCCGGCGATTACCGCGACCACCACCCAGGCCGACACGATCGGCGGGACGGGGATCCCGAACGTGCCCGCGGTGACCGAGACGGCCGAATCGGTCCACGACGGCGGCGTGCCGCTCACCGCGCCGCTGACCCAGCCGGTGAGCACCCCGCTCAGCAGCGAGCCGACGCCGAGGGTCACGATCAGCGGCTCGATGCGGAACCGGTAGGAGATCACGCCGTTGAGCGCGCCGCCCACCGTGGCCACGGCCATACAGAAGACGATCGCGGCCCACACCGGCCAGCCGTCCACGCTCGGCAGCTCGGTGATGAACACGCCTCCCGCGGTGATGAACGCGCCGACGGAGAAGTCGATGCCGCCGCCCAGGACGACGATGGTCTGACCCGCTCCGGCGAGGCCGAGCAGCGCGGCCATGACCAGCATCGACAGCAGCGTGGACCGCGTCGTCCAGCCGGGGATGGTGATCGCGCCGATCAGGTAGAGCACCGCGAGCGCCATCACCTGGAGCAGCGGGAACCGCCGCTGCAAGTCGGCGACGTGGTGCCTGGAGGCCAGCTGGCGCCGCAGGCCGATCGTTGTCATGTGGTCCTCGCCTGGGTCGCGCTCGCCAGTCCGGCGCCGAAGATGACCGCGATGATCAGCAGCGCGCCGTAGATCGCGTCCGTCCAGGTGTCCGGCACGCGGGCGGCGCTGAGCACGTTCGTGATCAGGTACATGCAGGCGGCGCCGAACAGCGAGCCGATCAGGCTGCCGCGCTTGCCGGTGAAGGCCGTGCCGCCGAGGGCCACCGCGGCCAGTGCGACCAGCGTGTACATCGTGGCGTCGCCTGCCTCGCCCTCCCTGAGCACGGCCATCAGCGCGAGCCCGCCGGCGCCGGCGAACAGGCCGCCGACCGTGTAGGCCAGAATCCTGACCCGGGTCACGTCCACGCCGGCCGAGAACGCGGTGGCGTCGTCGCCGCCCGTCGCGTACAGGTTCCGTAGGTACGCGGTGCGGGACAGGGCGTACCAGATGAGGAGCACGACGGCGATCGAGATCAGCCCGCCGGGGATCGGGCCGAACGAGCCGGCCAGGTCGTCGGTCCACCAGGTGGAGCCCTGGGGTGTCGAGCTGCCCTCGATCTGCGTGGCGAGCCCGGTCAGGATGAAGTTCATGCACAGGGTCGCGACCACCGGCTGGAAGCGCAGCACGGTCACGAGCGTGCCGTTGATCGCGCCGACGGCGGCGCCCGCGATCAGGCAGAAGGGCACCACGACCCAGGGCGACCCGAGCCCGTGCGGCAGCAGGTCGGCCACGATGACCATGTCGATCACGGTCATCAGCGGGCCGATCGAGATGTCGATGCCGCCGCCGCCGGACATGATCGCGGGTGTCGACGCGAGGGCGGCGATCGCGAACGGCGCGAAGATGGCCAGCGTCTCGGCCCAGTTGGACGGGCTGGCGAACTTCGGCTGCGCGACGATGTTCGCGATCAGCAGGACCACCGCCAGCACCAGCGCGAACGCGTAGGGCCTGGCGCGCAGGAACCGCGTCATCACGGAGCCTCCTGACCGAAGAACGCGGAAACCAGGGCGGCGCGGGAGAGCTGATCGCGATGCAGGACGGCGCCGACGGTCCCCTCGCGGAAGACGAGCACCCGGTCCATCAGCTTCACGTGCTCGTCCACCTCGGTGGACAGCATCACGACCGCGACCCCGTCGGCGGCGAGCTTGTCGAGCAGCGTGTAGATGTCACGCTTGGCGCCGAGGTCGATGCCGCGGGTCGGGTCGTTGAGTAGCAGGATTCTCGGCTCGCGCGCCAGCCAGCGGGCGATGACGACCTTCTGCTGGTTACCGCCCGACAAGGTGGTGATGAGGTCGGTGGGCTTGCCCATCCGGATGCCGAGGCTCTCGCGGTAGGCGGCGAGGCGGCGGCGCCGCGCGGCCTGCGAGAGCAGGCCGTACCTGCGGTCGGCATGGGAGGTGACCACGCCGAAGTTCTCCTGGACCGATAGCGGCGCGAACAACGACTCGCCGCGCCTGTCCCGCGGCACGTAACCGATTCCGAGCGCCGCCGCGCGCCGGGCGGACCTGACCGGCGTCTGGGCGGAACCGGTGACGCGGAGCACGTGTCCGCCCTGCCCCCCCTCCCACAGCGCCCGCAGGAACTCGTCCTGGCCGTGGCCCTCAAGCCCGGCCAGGCCCACCACCTCGCCCGCGCGCAGCTCAAGCGAGACCGGCGCGGCGTCCGGGCCCAGCCGCAGGTCCCGGACCAGGAGCACGGGCTCGGCCGACGGCGGGCGATCGAGGCGCTGGTGCGTGCTCTTGCCGCCGGCCAGGTGATCCGCGCCGGTCATCAGCTGGACGAGCCGTTCCGGCGCCGCCTCGGCGCGCTCCAGCGTGCCGACCGAATCGCCCGAGCGCAGCACGGTCACCCGGTCGGCGACCTCGCCGATCTCGTCCATCCGGTGCGAGATGAACAGCGTGCACATCCCGCTCGCGCGGCGCCGCCCGATCGCCGCGAACAGGCGGTCCCTGGTGTCGACGTCAAGCGCGGACGTCGCCTCGTCGAGGATCAGCACCCGCGGCTCGCGCAGCAGCACGCGGGCGATCGCGCACGCCTGCCGCCGCGACAGCGGCAGGGCGCCGGCCGGCCCGTCGAGGTCGATCTCACCGCCGAGCAGTTCGGCGAAGACCGCGCGCGCTCTCGCTCGCCGCTCGGCTTCCGGCAGGCTCGCGCGGAACACGCTGTCCGCGCCGAGCCATGCGTTGTCCAGGACCGAGCGGGAGTCGACGACGAGCACCTCCTGGAACACCGCCATGATGCCTGCCCGGTTGGCGGTGCCCGGGTTGCGCAGCGCCTGCACGGTGACCAGCCGCCCGGCGGCGCCGGCGAGCTCGACGGTCCCGGCGTCCGGCCGGTGCACCCCGGTGAGGATCTTGACCAGGGTGGACTTGCCCGAGCCGTTCTCGCCCATGATCGCGTGCACTTCGCCCGCGCGGAACTCGGCCGAGCACGAGCGCAGCGCCACGGTCGGGCCGAAGGTCTTGGCGAGCCCGGTGACGCGCAACGCGACCGGGCCCGCCTCGGCCGGCAGGCTCGCCGGGCTCTTACTTGGTGAAGATGGCATCAATGAAGGCGCTGCTCACATACAGGTTGGCCGGACCGGTGGCGGTCCCGGCGGTGTTGATCGTCCAGTTCGGGTCGATGTCCACGTACTTGGTCAGGTTCGCGTTGGTGGCAAGCGGCGGGTCGATCGACAGCGTATTGATCTTGACGCCGTCGCCGATCAGCATCATGTGCGCGACCTGGACCGTCGCGTACGCGAGGCCGTTGGGCGTGTTGGCCAGCGCGACGCCGTTGTAGCTTGACCGGTGCTGGTACCAGTAGGCGAGGCCGCCCTCGTCCAGGCCGTTGTTCGTGATCACCGGGACGGTCCGGCCGACCTGCTGGAACGCCTCGATCACGCCGGAGGTGAACGGACCCGCCGTGATCACGCCGCTGACGGCCTGCGGGTGCGTGTTGAGGTAGCTCACCAGCTGCTGCTTGGCGATCGACGCCTGGAACTGGGTCACGATCGACTCGTTGGTCGTGACCTGCGGGCACAGCTTCAGCACGTCGTTCGCGCCGTTCATGGTATCGGTGTCGATCGGCACGCCGGCGATCCCGTGGATGAACATGATCAGGCCCTTGCCCTGCGCCTGCTGCACCACGTACTGGGCGAGCTTCGCCCCGCCGAGCACCGAGTTCGGCACCACGTTGACCGCGTTCGCGTCGGCGATGTCGTTCAGCACGCCGATCGTCGGGATGCCTTCCTTGGCCGCCTTGTCGATGAGCGAGTTGTACGCCGTCGGCGACTGCACCTGGGCGATGATCATGTTGACGCCGTCGTTGAGCAGCGTCTGGTAGCCCTGCAGCTGGTTGGTCACCGAGCTTGCCGACGGGGCGAGCGCGATCGTGCTGTACCCGAAGGCCTTGAGGCCGGATTCCAGCGAGCCCTCAAGCGCGGTCTGGTAGGGGTTGTCCAGGCCGTCGATGAGGATGCCGATCTTGACACTGCCGGTCACGCCCTTCCAGGTGGACCAGGGCGACTTGTAGATCGTGCCGTCGAAGCCGTCGTAGTTCGCGGCGTAGCTGCCCAGGGAGGACACCAGGCCGCTCTGGTCGTTGTAGGGAATGTTCGGGATCGTCCCGCAGCTCCCGCTCAGCGCCGAGGTGCCCGACGTGCTGGTCGCACTGGGCGAGGTCGTCGCCGGGGTGCTGGTCGTGCTCGAGGAGCTGGACGAGCACGCCGCCGTGCCGGCGGCGAGCAGCAACGCGCCCCCGAGGCCAAGCGTCAGCCGCGCGGTTCTATGTCTCATGCAGTTCTCCTTATACGGGCGGGGCTACGAAGAGCCCGGGGTCTATGTCGTTGAAGCTTTCCTTCGCGACCAGTTCGTTCATCGGGTTTGCCGTGCCCCACTGGTCCTGGACCGTCGGGTCGTGGATGTCGTAGATGTGCGGGTGCCAGCTGTCCTCGTCGAGCTCCTGCAGCTGGGTGGTGTACTCGATCGTGTTGCCCTGCGGGTCGAGGAAGTAGCTGAAGGTGTTGTCGCCCGCCAGGTGCCGTCCCGGGCCCCAGACGAACCGCGCCCCGGCCCTTATCACCCGGCCGGTGCCGCGCATGTACTCGTCAAGACCGCGCATCTCGAACGAGACGTGGTGCACCGAGACGTGCGGGCCGCGGGCGATCGCGAAGCTGTGGTGCCGGGGATTGCAGCGCATGAAGTGCATGACGCTGCCGAGCGTGTCCGAGAGCCGGAAGTCCAGGTGCTCCGTGTACCAATCCCTGGTGCGGTCGATGTCGGTGGAGTTCAGCACCACGTGCGACAGCCGGACAGGGAC
>JASHTQ010000120.1 GCA_030040475.1 Streptosporangiaceae bacterium | reverse complement strand
CGGACGCACGGCATCCACGCCGAGCCGGACACCTGGGGGCACCGGGTGGCCGACTTCGCCTTCGCGATGGCGCGCTGCCGGGACCGGGTCGTCCGGGCGCGGGAGGCGGTCGCGGTCGGCACGCTGTCGGGGCCCGTCGGCACCTACTCGACCATCGACCCGGCGATCGAGGCCGAGGTCATGCCGGCCCTCGGGCTGCGGCCCGCGGACGTCGCCACCCAGGTGGTGATGCGCGACGGCATCGCCGAGTGGGTTTCGGCGCTGGCCCTGGCGGCCACGGTCTGCGAGGCGGTGGCGCTCGAGGTGCGGCACGGCCAGCGCACCGAGGTACGGGAGCTTGCCGAGCCGTTCGGCCGGGGCCAGAAGGGGTCCTCGGCGATGCCGCACAAGAAGAACCCGACCCGCTCCGAGCGGATCGCCGGCCTGGCCCGGCTGGTCCGCGGGTACGTGACGCCGGTGACCGAGGGCATCCCGCTGTGGCACGAGAGGGATATCTCACACTCAAGCGTGGAACGTGTCGCGCTGCCCGATACCGCCATCGTGGTCGACTACCTACTGCAGCTGACCACCGGGCTGATCGAGGGCCTGTCCGTCGACGCCGCGCGGATGCGCGCGAACCTGGACGCCACCGGCGGCCTCATCTACTCCTCGTCGGTGCTGCTCAGGTTGGTCGACGGCGGGATGACGCGGGAGGACGCCTACGCCCTCGTGCAGGCGGCGGCGATGGACACCTGGGACAGCGGTACGCCGTTCCTGGACGCGCTGCGTAAGCAGGCCGGCGCGCGCGGGGTGCCGCTCCCCGACACCCTGGCGGCGGCCTTCGAACCGGAGCGGTACACGGCCCGGCTTATGGCGATCTTCGACCGCCTCGCACGGCTAAGCTAACCCGCATGACTTCCGGACCCGAGACCGGCTACCGCGTGCGCGGCGGCGCCCCGCTGAACGGGACAGTCTTCATCCAGGGCGCGAAGAACGCGGCGCTGAAGATGATCGCGGCGTCGCTGCTGACCCCCAACGGGCATACCGTGCTGCGCAACGTGCCGCCGATCGAGGACGTCCGCAGGGCCATCGAGCTCGCCCAGGCGGTCGGCGCGCTCGTCGAGTTCCACGAGGCCGAGCGGACCCTGGTGGTCGACGCGTCCCGGCTCACCAGCCCGGTGCTGCCCGCCGAGATCGCGCGCAGGTTCCGCGGCTCGGTGCTGTTCGTGCCGGCCCTGCTGCACAGGTTCGGCGAGGCTGTCATCGAGGGGATCGGCGGCTGCAACCTCGGCAACAGGAACCTCGACTTCCACTACCGCGGCTTCGCCAGGCTCGGCGCGGTCGTGGACGAGGGCGAGACGGTCATCAGGATCAAGGCGAGCAGGCTGGCCGGCGCGCACCTGTACCTGGACACGCCGTCGCACACCGGGACCGAGAACCTGATCATGGCGGCGTCGCTGGCGCCCGGCCGGACCGTCATCGACAACACCGCGCAGGAACCCGAGGTGCTCGACGTCATCGCGTTCCTGACCAAGATGGGCGCGCGCATCACCGGCGGCGGCACCGGCTTCATCACCGTGCACGGCGTGGACGAGCTGACCGCGGTGGAGCACACCGTGATGGCGGACCGGATCGACGCGGGCGTGTTCGCGATGGCGGCGGCCATCACCGGCGGCGAGCTGAACCTGGTCGGCGCCTCGCTCGATCACTTCGGCGTGGTCCGCTGGAAGCTGGAGCAGATGGGCGTGGAGTTCGCCACCAACGGCGCGGTGCTCGCCGTGCGCCGGGACCGGCCGCTGCGCCCGATCAACGTCGTCACCAGCCCGTACCCCGGCTTCGCCACCGACCTGCAGTCGCCGATCATGGCGCTGGCGTGCCTGGCGGAGGGCGCGAGCTACATCCGCGAGACGATCTACGACGGGCGCTACACGCTGGTCGGCGAGCTGAACAAGATGGGCGCCAAGGTCGAGCTCGACCGCGGCGCGGTCATCGTGCACGGCCCGTTCGCACTGCACGGCGCCGAGGTGGTGGCGCACGACCTGCGCACCGGCATCGCGCTTGTGCTGGCGGGCCTGGCCGCCGAGGGCGAGACGATCGTCACGCCCGGCTACCCGATCGACCGCGGCCACGCGTCCATCGCCCAGCGCTTCAGCGCCCTGGGCGCCGACATCTGCGCGGTAGCCGCCGACAGCCCCGCCGTCCCCGCCTGATGCGGGTTCTGATCCTCGGCGGTACCAGGTTCATCGGCCGCAGGATCGCCGCGGACCTGGTGGCCCGCGGCGACGAGGTGGTCGTCGTGCACCGCGGCCAGACCGAGCCCGCCGGGGCCGACGGCTGCACCCACCTGCACACCGATCGCGCCGCGTTCGGCCAGGTGGCGGGGCAGGCGCGGGCGCTGCGCCCGGACGCGGTCATCGACACGCTGGCGATGACCAAGGCGGACGTCGACGCGGTGCTGCCGCACCTGCCGGAGGTTCCGCTGGTCCTGCTGTCCAGCGTCGACGTGTACCGGGCCTACGAGCTGCTGCTCGCCGGGCAGGGCGGCGAGCCGGTGCCGATCACCGAGGACTCCCCGGTCAGGGCGGGGCGCTACCCGCTGCGCGAGATGCTGCCGGGCCGCGGCGAGACCTACGACAAGCTCGACGTGGAGCCCGGCTACCTGGCCCGCGGCGGCACGGTGCTGCGGCTGGCGATGATCTACGGCGAGCACGACGGGCAGCGCCGCGAGGAGTTCATCCTGCGCCGCGTCCGGGCCGGACGGCGGCGCATCCCGATCGGCCCGGGCACGTTCCTCGGCAGCCGCTGCTACGTGGGCGACGTGGCGGCCGCGGTGCTGGCCGCGCTCGATCACCCCGCCGCGGCGGCCGGCCAGGTCTTCAACGTCTGCGACCCGGCCACCGACACGGTGCGCGATCACGCCCGCCGCATCCTGGCCGCCGCCGGCTATGACGCCGAGCTTGTCACCGTCCCCGAGGACCTGCTGCCAGCGGACATGGACGAGACCAAGAGCATCGCCCAGCACCTGCTCGCCGACAGCCGCAAGGCGATCGCCCTGCTCGGCTGGCGCCCCGCCGACCCCGCCCTGACCATCCCGGTCTCGGTCCGCTGGCACCTCGCCAACCCCCCGTCGGACCCCAGCGGCGACTTCTCCGCCGACGACCGGGCCCTAGCCGCTGTCCTCGGCGGCTAGGGCCCGGGTCGCGCGGTTACGCCGTTACGCCCACCAGCCTCGCGGGATGACGGTGACGGTGGCGGTGGCGGAACTCTGCTGCCCGTAGGACGGGAACCCGCCGGACGAGCCGGCCGAGCCGGTGACCTTCACCTGGAACCGCTGCCCGTGGTGCCAGCCCCACAGGCTCAGGCCGGTCTTGGCGGTGAAGGTGACGGTCAGTTCCCTGGTCTGACCGGGCCGCAGCGTGCCGAGGTTCTCCTCCGCCGTGTTGCCGCTGGCCCGGTAGCCGTCGTAGTAACCGGAGCTGTCCAGCCGCAGCTGCGACGGCAGGGTGATCTGCGCGGTGACGTCCTGCGCGGAGTTCCCGCCCTTGTTGGTGACGTACAGGGTGCAGCTGCCCTTCCCGCCCGCGGACACGGAGGACGTGCAGCTCAGATACGTGGTGACGTCGGCGCGGTAATTGCCGGACCGCCCGAAATTCACCGTGAACCGGCTGCTGGTCACCGATCCGTAGCCGTTCTGCGCGATCACGTAGTAGCTGAACGAGCCGCCGGAGCCCGGGACGGTCCCGGACACCGTTCCCGTGGTCGGGTCGATGTGCAGCCAACTCGGCGCCCCCGAGCCCAGCGAATACCGCACCGACGAGCCCGAGGCCTGGAACGTGTAGCTGTAGGACTGGCCGCCCGTCGCGTCCAGCGGCGGGCTGTCCGCCGTGAACACCGGAGCACCGAAGCTGTCAGCGCTGTCGAGCCTCGCCGTCTGCGAGGCCGTGTTCGTCGTGGCGGCGTAAGCCGTCCCCGAGGTCAGCAAGACTCCACCGGCCAGCCCTACGGCAAGTACCGCTCCCGCCGCCATCCCTGTCCTGCGACGGCGCGCGGCACTAATGAGTTTGTGCATGTCACAACCTTCCACCCGTGAGTATGTTCGGAACACTTGCAGGCTAGGTACCGGCATTTATTGGCGGGTATAGGAAGCCTCTCCGTTTTGTCTGAGCCGCGGTGACGCGCCGGACGGGATAATCGAACGTGCAGAAAGGATGGATGAATGGCTCAGCTTTTCCCAGAAATCGAGCCCTACGACTCGGGGCTGCTCGATGTCGGGACCGGGACCCTCGTGTACTGGGAGACCTGCGGAAACCCGGACGGGAAGCCCGCGGTCATGGTGCACGGGGGGCCGGGGCAGGGGTGCCTGCCGCGGATGCGGCGGATGTTCGACCCGGCGCGGTACCGGGCGGTGCTCTTCGACCAGCGGGGCTGCGGGCGCAGCACCCCGCACGCGGCCGACCCGGGGACGGACCTGCGGCATAACACGACCGATTACCTGGTCGGGGACATGGAGCGGCTACGGGAGCACCTGGGGATCGAGCGGTGGCTGGTCACGGGAGGGTCGTGGGGGTCGACGCTGGGTCTGGTGTACGCGGAGCGTCATCCGGAGCGGGTGACGCAGATCATGCTCAGCGCGATCACTACCACGCGGCGATCGGAGATCGACTGGCTGTACCGCGGGGCCGGCGCGTTCTTCCCCGAGGCATGGGAGCAGTTCAGCGACGGCGCGGGAGGGGCCGAGGACATCGTCGGCGCGTACGCGCGGCTGCTGGAGTCCCCCGACCCGCAGGTCAGGAACCGGGCCGCTGCCAACTGGATGAACTGGGAGGACACGGTCCTGTCCGTGGAGCCGGGGGCCGCGCCCCTGGTCCGCCGGGAGACCGCGGACCGCGCCGAGATGGCCTTCGCGCGGCTGTGCGCGCACTACTTCAGCAACGGGGCCTGGCTGGAGGAGGGCGCGGTTATCAGGGACGCCGGCCGACTGGCTGGCATCCCCGGGGTGCTGATCCACGGTCGCATCGACCTGAGCGGCCCGGCGGCCACCGCGTGGGAGGTCGCGCACGCGTGGCCGGGGGCGGAACTGCTCATCGACGACCACTCCGGGCACATGGGCAGCGACATCAAGCGGGAGTGGATGCTGGGCACGCTGGCCAGGTTCGCCGATCTCGGCTAGGTGTTGCGGAACTCCAGGGCGCGCGCCACGGCGAGGAAGGCGTCGTTGTCCTCGCCGTCGCCGATGCTGACCCTGGCGCCCTCGGTGCCGAACGGGCGGACCGCGATGCCGACCGCCGCGCACGCCGCGGCGAACTCCGGCGTGCGGGGGCCGAGCCGGAGCCAGACGAAGTTGGCCTCGGTCGGCGGCACGGTCCAGCCGTCGGCGATCAGCGCCTCGCGCACCCTGGTCCGCTCCTTGACCGTGGCCTCCACGCGTTCGAGCAGTTCGGCCTCCGCGGCCAGGGAGGCGATCGCGGCGGCCTGCGCGATCGCGTTCACGGTGAACGGGAGCATGGTCGCCCGGGCCGCGGCCGCCACCGGCTCGTGCGCGATCATGAACCCGGCCCGCAGGCCGGCCAGGCCGTAGGCCTTGGAGAAGGTGCGCAGCACGGCGACGTTCGGCCGGCCCCGGTACTCCTGCACGCCGTCGGGCACCGCCTCGTCGCGGATGTACTCGTGGTAGGCCTCGTCGAGCACCACCAGGCAGTCGGGCGGGACCTGGTCGAGGAAGTCGCGGAGTTCGGCGGCGTGGACGACCGTGCCGGTGGGGTTGTTGGGGTTGCAGACGAAGACGAGGCGGGTGCGCGGGGTGATCGCGGCCGCCATCGCCTCCAGGTCGTGCGTCTCGCCGGCCAGCGGCACCAGGACCGATTCGGCCCCGGACAGGTCCGCGAGCGTCGGGTAGGCCTCGAACGAGCGCCACGCGTAGAGCACCTCGGCGCCGGGCTCGCCGACCGCCTCGAGCAGTTGCTGCACGACGCCGACCGAGCCGCAGCCGACCGCCACATGCCGCGCCGGGACCCCGTACCGGTCCGCGATCGCCTGGGTGAGGGCCTGCGCGCTGTTGTCCGGGTACCTGTTGACCGAGAGCGCGGCCTCCGCTATGGCCTCGACCACCGAGGGCAGCGGCCCGTAGGGCGACTCGTTGGACGAGAGCTTGTGCTTTCTGCCGGTCGCGCTGACCGGCGTCCGGCCCGGCTGATAGGCGGGGAAACGGTCGAGCACGGAACGGAAACAGCGTGGCGGCTGGTCAGTCATGCCACCAGTCTGGCACCAGCGGTCAACTGCTCGACAACACGCGATCGGCGGTTGCGCAGGCGGTGATCGCCAGTTTCTTCACGCCCTGCTCCGAGACGTCGGGACCCACCATCGTGATCGCGCCGACGAACCCGTTGCCCTGGTACACCACCGACCAGATGTTCACGTCCGCGTAGCCCGCGGCCCGGACGTTCAGCGCCCGCGCCTGCCCGGCGAGGCCGGCCAGCGGGACCTCGCGCGCCCGGTACCCGAACCTCTGGCCGTCGACGATCGCGGTGTAGCTGCCGCAGCCGGCCGGCAGCAGGCCGCCGAGGGCGGTCTCGGCAAGCCGCGGCGGCGCGGAGACAAGGACCTCGGACACGCCGTCGCGGCCGACGCGGAACGTGACCACGGCGGCGGGGGCGGCCGAGAAGGCCGGCGCGTGGAACGCCGTCATCGTGGCCTGCGCGCACCTGGCCGGGGTCACCGTGACGCCCGCCATCGTCTGCCTGCTCGTCCGCACGTCGGGCAGCGCCGCGTAGCGGCCGGCCTCGGCGGGGGCCGCCGGGCGGGCGCGGCCCACCTCGGGCAGCAGCGCGGCGCGCAGCTGCCCGGGGGTGTAGGCGCTGGGCTCGGTGGCGACGGTCATCCCGGCCGGGCGGGTGCTGGTCGGCCGGGTGGCAGCCAGGTCCGCGGAGTCACAGGCCGTGACGACGGCGGCGGCCAGCACGGCCAGGGCGGCCACGGCCAGGACGGACACAGCCAGCAGGGGGTGCGGCCGGCGATGTTCGGACATGAATCGACCCTTCTGACCCTTTGAGATCACTCGGTTTCGAAGCGTGATGCTAGTCCACCTTGAGTAGTCGAATAGGGACTTTGAGTAAACAGGTCAGGATAATTACGGAGCGTCGCGGCGGCTCGCGGTTGCCGGACCCGCCGGCTCGTTACGGCGCGTCGCCGCGACGGGCGTCCGGCGGCTCGGCGGCCTCCCGGCGCCGCCAGTCCTCGGGCAGCGCGACCTCGAGCACGTCGTCGACGGTGATCACGCCGAGCAGGCGGCGCTCGTCGTCGACGACCGGGATGGTGATCAGGTTGTAGTCGGTCATCAGCACGGCCACGTCGGTGATGTCGGTGTCCGCGCCGACCCGGATCGGGTCGGTGTCGGACACCTCGATCACCCGGTCGGCGGGATCGGACTGGACCAGGGTGACCAGCCTCGCCACCCCGCGCAGGCCGCCATCCTCGTCGACGGCGTGCACGCTGGTCAGGGCCTCGGGCTGGAGGGCGGCGGCGGCGCGGACCCGGGCCAGCGCCTCGCCGACGGTGGCCATGCTCGCCACGGCGACGAAGTCCACCCCCATCAGCCCGCCCGCGCTGGTGGCGTTGAAGCGCATCAGCGTCAGCACCTTGGCCCGCTGCCCGGCCGGCAGCAGGTCGAGCACCGGCTGGCGGCGCCGCTGCGGGAGCTCGGCGATCGCGTCCGCGGCGTCGTCCGCGCGCATCCGGGCCAGCACCGCGGCGATCTCCTCGTCGGTCCGGGCGCCGAGCAGGCGGGCGGCGAGGTCGTCGTCGAGTTCCTCGAAGACGTCCGCCTCGAGTTCGGGGTCGGCGTGCACCCGGCCGAGGATCTCGGTCTCCTCCTCCGCGGAGGCGTCCTCGAGCAGGTCGGCGATCTGGGCGGGCTTCAGCCTGCGGACGCCGGCCAACGGCCCGCGCAGCAGCGCGCTGCCCGCGTGCCCGATGAGCGACTCGAAGTCGTGCCAGTCGCGGAACCTGCGGGCGGCCGGCGGGCGCTGCGGCGCCATCAGGCCGAACAGCCGCCGCCGGCCGCGCCGGGTATCCACGCCGGCCAGCACCCACTCGGCGCCCTCCCTGGCCAGCTCCAGGTCCGCGGCGCGGACCAGGCGCGCGTTCGCCACGTCGATCAGCCGGTGGCCGAGCACGTCGGCGGACAGCAGCACCTCGCCGTCCCTCCGCTCGAACCGCCGCAGGTTCAGGCGGGCGCTCGACAGCCGCAGCGGGTCGCCGCCGAAGCCGCTGACCTGGTCGATGGGCACGAAGATCTCGCGTCCGCCGCCGACGGCGGCCACCAGGCCGGTGACGAGCGGGTAGTCGGCCCCGCGCAACCGGACGATCACGTCGGCGAGCCGCCCGATCGACTCCCCGCCCCGGTCCGATACCGGCCGCCTGAGCAGCCATGACAGCCGCATCGTAGCCTTGTCCTGTGCCGGTGTTGTCGCCATTGGGGACCTGCCTTTCTGGCGGGTTTAACTCTTCCCGGCTAGTCCTGGATATCACCACGCCGCCGGTGGCAAGGGCGGGTGAACGCGCGATGTACCGGGTAATCCTCTCCAGATAGGTCACGGCGACCTCGATAACCACGCACAGTGCACGGCCGATGGTTACGCCACGCAGGAAGTGATGGTATGAAGTCTCTGGCGCCCCCAAAAGCGATGTAACGGACGAAAGGCGCAGATCAGTGGCAACCCGGAAGGCAGCAGCCCTGCTCGAGAGGAGCGGCGGCCTGCCAGATACGTTCTGGTACTCGGCCAAGCGCCGGCTGCTCGGGCCGCCGCTGGTCAACCAGGACCTCGGCGAGCAGCGGCTGTCCAAGCCGCTCGCGCTCGGCGTGCTGTCCCCGGACGGGATCTCCTCCTCCGCGTACGGCACCGAGGAGATCCTGATCG